>NZ_UHFN01000002.1 GCF_900459405.1 Streptococcus hyointestinalis | reverse complement strand
TCATTTTTTTTTGCGAATAATTAGATAAGAACATAATTTTAAGGTAGGCAATATGACTAGATTAAGAGAGTTGAGAGAAAGCAACGGACTAACTCGCGAAGTGCTATCAAAAGAGTTAAATATCCCTGTTCGAACTGTTGCGCGTTGGGAAAAAGGTGAGAACGATATGCACTTACAGTCTGCAATAAAATTAGCTGATTATTTCGGCGTAACTTTAGATGAATTTGTTTCAAAGTATTGATCATAGTAGTTTCATGTTTTTTTGTATCAATTTACTAATTTCCTCTATGATTAACGAATGTTTTATGGTATAATAAATTACCTGTAAAATAGTTTAGATGCATAGTTGCATATTAGGAGAAGAAATGAATTTAACAACTAAACAGATTGAAGATAAATTTGATATAACTCGTCAAACACTACACAATTGGATAAAAGAGGGGATTTTACCAGCTCCAAAAAAAGATTTTAGAAATTGGTATTCTTGGACAACTGAAGATGTTAATAATATCCAAAACATCATTTTAAAAAAAGTTGAAGAACATAACGGTATAAAAGCAAAAACAGATTCTTTTTTGAAAATTGAAAATAGGAGATATCTAGGCTCGAAGCAAAAAATGCTCAATTTTATTGAAAAAGTAGTAGATGAAAATACAACAGGTATTGAGGTAATTGCTGATATTTTTGGGGGAACTGGAGTTGTCTCAGATATTTTTAGAAAACGAGGGAAAAAGATTATCATTAATGATATTCTTAGTTCTAATTATATCAGTTTTAATACATGGTTTGGCACTGAACAAATAGACTACAATAAGGTTAGAGATATTATTGGTGAGTTGAATGAATTACAGCCAACTGAAGACAATTATGTTTCAAAAAATTTTGGAGATAAATATTTTTCAAATGAGAATGCAAGAAAAATTGGAGCTATAAGAGAAAAGATTGAAAGTTATGATATAAATAATAGGGAAAAAGCTTTTTTACTTACCTCATTACTATACGCTATGGATAAAGTTGCAAATACAGTTGGACATTATGATGCCTTTAGGAAAAAAATGGATTCTTTCAATCCTATCCATTTGAAAATTCCTGAAAATAATTTTAATAATTCAGGTAATGAAATTTATAAAACTGATGCAAACGAACTGGTTAAGAATATTAAAGCTGATTTAGTATATATTGACACACCTTACAATTCAAGACAATATGGTGATGCTTATCATTTACTAGAGAATATCATCGATTGGAATCAACCTGAGCTTACTGGTGTAGCTCTAAAAATGGTTGACAGAGCTCATATTAAATCTAATTATTCCACTTCAAAAGCCCCAGAAGCTTTTAAAGAATTGATTGAGAATATAAATTCTAAATATATACTAGTGTCTTATAATAATATGGCCAAAAAGGGAAATGGGCGTTCTAATGCTAAGATTTCAAATGAAGAAATAATCACAATTCTTAGTGAAAAAGGAAAAGTTCAAGTTTTTGAAACACCATTTAAAGTATTTACAACTGGAAAAACAAATATAGAAGATCACAAAGAGCTTCTTTACCTTTGCGAAGTATTTACCAAAAATAAAAAAAAGAATCCCGTAAGTAGTGTACATCAATCAGCTATAAATTACACTGGCGGAAAATTTAAGTTAATACCTCAATTAGCTCCACATTTTCCTGAACAAATCAACAATTTTTATGATGTTTTCGCTGGGGGGGCAAATGTCTCCATAAACGTTAATGCTAATAAATTCTATATAAATGATAGTAGCAGTAAAGTTATTGATCTGTATCAATTTCTGCAAAAAGAAAATTATTCAGATTTAGTTAACCAAATAGAAGAAGTAATAAAAAAATATGGGCTTTCAAATACTAAAAAGTATGGATATGAATATTATAATGCTTCATCTTCATCAGGATTAAAAAACATTAATAAAGATGCCTATTTAAAATTAAGAGCAGATTATAATAATGGTAAGTTTAATGAGGAAACAGAACCACTAATATTTTATATACTTGTTGTATATGCTTTCAATAATCAGATTCGATTTAATAGGAATGGTAAATTTAATATGCCACCAGGAAAGAGGGATTTTAATAGTAGAATGTCGCTAAAATTGAAAAACTTTATGACTGAGCTAAAAAAAAGAGACATTACATTTTCAGCTTTCGATTTTAGAGATTTTTTGAAAAAGCAGACATTTTGTGAGAATGATTTTGTATATCTTGATCCTCCTTACTTAATTTCAACAGCAGCATATAACGAGAGTAACGGTTGGACCCTAAAAGATGAAGGTGACCTACTAATGTGTCTTGAAGAATTGGATAAAAAAGGCGTTAAATTTGCTTTATCTAACGTTATGCTTCATAAAGGAAATAAGAATGAAATATTAGAAGTTTGGTCAAAAAAATTTAAAATCCATAAATTAAATTTCAATTATAATAATTCAAACTATCAATCCTCAGCTAAATCAAATGACACTGTAGAAGTGCTGATAACCAATTTCTAACAAATAAGAAAATAGAGAGCAGTGATCTGCTCTCTATTTAAAATTCTTCCCAATTATTTTGGTATTCCACCTCTTTTTAAGATCTTTATTTCTGTATTCATCGTCATAAACAGCTTCAAAGAAGTTATAGTCTCGATTTTCACGAGGTTTTTGGATAATGTATTCATTTACAGCATCTTTCCCCATTTCTAGTTGCCGCAAAAACTCTTCAAATTCCTTTATGTTTTCTAATTTAAAAGCAATTTCATTTAATGTCATTCTTTCGTTACTCATATTTGTATCAAAATCTTTAATTACCATTAAACATAGTGCTTCATCACTGTTCTCACTATAATTTAACGCTAATAATTTTGTTGAAAACCGCTGTGCTGCATTCCATAATGATACAAATTTATGCTTATTCCAAGGATATCTTGCTGGGTGTGATGTGAAATTTGTTATATAACTATTTTTTCTTTTTAGTAATTCAATAATATACCCGCCGTTGCTACAAAATAAATCAGAGTCGAAGCCATAAGTTGGTTGATTTTGCTGTTTAAGAACATCCTTTATTAACCCCAGTCCATTATCGTCAATAGATAAATCTAAACCTTCAAATAATGGCTGATATAAATCGTTTAATATTTTTGCAGAATAATTATCAAAGTCACCTTCTCTCGCCTCACCTAAAGGTTTCGACATGCTTTTATTGTTTGCTGCTTTATTCATATCAATAAACCAACTACTAAACTCTTGATAATCATACTCTATTTTTTTATTTTTATTTTCAATCCAAAACTTGGAGTAGTCATTTTTGTATTTAATGAAGTAAAAATCATCAAAACCTATCTCTACAAGACTATTAAGTACATCTACTTTTTCAAGTATATAAAGTTCGTTCTTTTTTTCCTTGTCTATATTATAAAATTCGAATGCAATTAACTGTTCTCCATTAAATTGCATTCGATCTATTGTAAAAATCATATCATTCTCCTCAATCGAGTATTTCTCGGACAATACTATCTCTCCAATTATTTTTAATAAATATTGGAGCGTTATTGTTATGAACTGATATTTTGTTTAGTATATCTTCATCTACAATACCCTTATTTAGTATTTTGATTACCTCGTCAGTTGTCATTCCAAATATGTTTAACCCATTAACAGTGCCCGCATTCAGTGTTCCATTAAATTGAATGAATTGTGTAGCGCGAAACATATTTAAGACATTGTTATCTAATTCGTTTGCAATAAAAATAGTTTGAGAATTTCTATTTTCAAGTGAAAAATTGATACTATGGCGAATAACTGGTTCAAGTTCACCACGTTTTTGAGTGTTCATATCCATCAGTGTTGCTTCAATTAGTAATGCATATTTGCCATTTACAATTTCAATATCACCAGCCCCTCCACCTCTGTGAGTCAGTGGAAGCTTACTTCCGTCTAATGATACTTGGAACGTTTTATGAATAAAGAACTCTTTATCTTTTGAAATATAATACCAAGCAATTGTTAAGATATATTCAAAGATCGTTGGAATTGTTGCACTTTCGGTAACTAAATTAAACACTTGTTGGTCATCTCTGATTTTAATATATTCGAGTATTTCTGTTACTTTTTCAACTGGGAAGTGGTTTTCAATAAATTCTCGATACTCTTGTTCCCGCTGTTGTTCGATTAAATTGTTTATTGAAGATAATTCTGTTGTTCCGAATCTTTCTCCTAAACTATTAAAAAGTAATGATATTTCTTCATCAGAAATGGCCAAAATATCCTTCATTGTATTGTTAGCAAACCAAAAACTATTTTCGTTTATTTCATATTCAGAGTAACTATCTTCACCTGTAATTACGAACTTATCCTCAATAAGATCAAGAAGTGGAGCAATAATCCATTTATTATTTAAGTTCACTAGTCCATTATCAAAGCTAATTAAACCTGTAATTTGAAATGTTCTACGGCACATATCAGAATATTCTCTGATTAGATCGTTATGTTTACTGAATATAAATTGCAAATATATTTGGTAGCCATCTTTGCTTAAAAGTTTGTTATCGGAATTTTCTTCAATAAAATCTGAAAGAGACATATTTCTCTTGAAACGAAACGGTATTTTTCCTTCTCCAAATGCTTTTTTTATCTTGGCATTTTTCGATAATTTTTCAATCTCTGACATCAGAGAAATAGAAGGTTTGTTTGAAAAGTCCAAAAGTAGCAGTACAAATTTTTTGTATAACAACGAAGTACTGTTACTATCTCGATTTTCAAAATATTTTATAAAATTAGCATCAGAAAAGTCTTTATCAATGAACATTTGTCTGACTTCTTTTAAAGTTGAAGTAGGTCGAAGTGTAGAAATAAACATCCGCTCATAATATTCTTCAAAAGTTTCATTATTATCAAGAACTGTTTGATATTCTTTAATAATTTCAAATAATTCTTGGGAACTTTGTCCAGGTTTGATTGATTCTATAATTTTTAAAAAATCTTGCTGGGGTACATTATCAAATTTACTCAAGAATAATAGAGCAAATCTAAAATTATAAAAATAGTCGTCTGAGTTGGATGAATAGATTCTGAGTTTCAAATATTGTCTTAAATATACTAAATTATCTTCACTTAGTCCCAATATCTCTTCAATCTGATCGGGTTTACTTAAAGAATTATCCAGATAGGCTTGTCCAACATTACTAACTTTTCTTTTTGAGGAGATAAGACCAGTTTTCATTAAAGCATTAGTTAATGTTCTCCCCCTCATTCCAAGTTTATTTGAATTTACTTTATAATTTTTGGCTCGTTTAAAATCGGAAAATAATTCTATTCCGTCTTTTTCTTCAAGTCTTACAATTTCATCAATGAACGATTTATAGAAGTCCTCTTGTAAGGTTGCGTTACGCTCCCAAACGAATTCCTCTCCCATATACTCTTTAGTATGTTTTAAAATCAGTCTATTGACTTCTACTAGTTGTTTTACTCTGATTGATGTATCTCCCATATTGAAAATACTCTGAGGGTTGTCTAATTTCAATATTATTCTCCTTGCTTTTTTGATTGTTTTAAAGCCCCAACCAGTATTATTTCGCTCTACCTGCATAATAAAAATAACTGTTTTCAAGAACAATTGGAGACTTATATGCTTACATTTTAACATACTTTATTTCTGAATGGATATCTGTGCGTATAAGTTTTTCATTTTGTTACAAAGGTATAGGTAAATTCTCAAAGTAAGTTCTAGTTCCCGTCCTTCCAGAAGTTACTCTGAGAAAACCGCATAAAATCAACAGAATTTAGTCTCAGACTAAGTTCTTTTTTGACTAAAAATGCTGATAATAGTGAGTTTTAGGCCTGAAAATATTGAAAAAAGGGTACACTAAAGTTACTGGCTCTGAGACGTCTCAAAGTAAGTTCTAGTCATCTGGAATTTAGGACGGGACAAGTTCCTTTCTATTTTGAAATTATTTTCTGATAAAAACTAGCGATTATTTATCTAATAATCGAGGTGATTGGATGACGTTTTCAGGGTCAATTTTAGAGATACCGAGAAGTGTTGCCACTTCCTCACCGTAGGTAAAGGTAAAGAGTTCATAGGCTGATTTTCCGTTGAAAGAAGCTCGTTTGACGCTGTTGACATGTGAACAAACTAGGTTGATGTCATCCTGTGTCAAGTTATCGAAGCTAGTTCCTTTAGGGAGAATATCTCTGATAAGCGTGTGATTTTTCTCAATTCTCCCCTTCTGGTCAGAACGATTTGGGTCACAGAAGAAGAGTTTAGATTCTCCACGAACATCCATTTCGATATCGTCTACTCTAGCGAATTCACCGCCATTATCGGTCAGAATGACAGGGAATAGTTCGCAGAAGCTCATCTCTTTCTGGTGTAGGTCATTCTTGATAGCGTAGAGGTGTTTAGCGACCTCATTAGCTGTTTTATTATCCAGTAACCGAGCGAAAATAAAGTTGCAGTAGGAAAGGTTAAAAGTGAGAAGTACCTTTCCTCCAATCCTTCCAGTAACGGAGTCCATTTCCAGCCAGTAGCTGATATCATTCTTAGTAAGAAAGCCTTGGAAGTCCTCGTAAGACCGTCCTTCTCTAGCAGTTTTAGGAATGGGTTGGAGATTTCTGGTTCTCCGCTTTCTGAATTTCACGACACGGGGAAAGCAATAGGCTTTGTGGACAGATAGCCCTTTTCAAGGTATCTTTAGATAGAAGCTCTGGATGCCGACAGTTCATTTGAGGCGATGATGTGGTTGAGGTGTTGTCCTTTTTTGATGGCAGAAGAGACAATCTCGTCCATGCGATAGAATTCTTCCTTGTTTAGGGCAACACCTGTTCTCGAATCTGAGAGCTTAGCTTCATAATCCAGCTGAGCTCTTTTTGCGTAGTAGAACTGTTTCTGGTATCCACAATTGCATCTCTTTTTCGGACAGGCATTACAAACGTAAGGAGCCTTTTTGAGTAGAGGGCAGGCCTCACAATTGGATGTCACAGAATTTTCTTTAACCACTCGATTTCTGCGAACTTCTTTTGAGATTGTGGACGGGTCTTTTCCTAGCTTAGTAGCGATAGCTGAGAAGGTTTTTAGCTGTTCGATTCCTATTTGAATATCGTTGCGATCAGAGAGAGTTAAGTGTTTGTTTTTCATTGTCAGTTACCAACTTGTCCCATAGTAAGTTCTACCTTATTTTTTTGTCTCAGTCTAATTTCCAGTTTTTAAGACAGACTAGAACTTACTTTGAGAATTTTGGCGAGAGAATAACCGCAGGTCAGAGCCGTGTTCCGTATGGACAAATCGAGACACAAAGTGTATAATTGTACAAATGCGTAAATGATTAAAGGAGGTCGAGCTATGGCGAACATGTTCGAGAAGTATGCTGCCGACCGCGAGGCCGAGCAGAAGAAGATAGAGCAGACGGTTTCTGAACCGGCGGCTGCGAAGCAGACAACGGTTTCGGCGGACGCTGCGCCAGCCGAGGACGAGAAGCGCACCACGCTCTCGCTTTCGCTCACGGTGAGCGACAAGAAGGCGCTGAAGATGATGGCAGCGGAGCGCGAGACGACGATTGCCGCGATTATCCACGAGTGGGTCGCGGAGCATTTGGAAAAGTGATTTGAGAGGAGTGGAAGCTATGTTGACACGAGAAGATGTAATCGAAAAGCTCAAAAACGGCGAACTGACGCCGCAAGATATCGCTGCAAATGGATGGATGTGTTCTGTAACGCAGCGCATTGGCAAGATAAAGCAGCCGAGAGGCGGTTATATCAAGCCAAAAGAGTTCGAGCAAACAGTGCTCGACGGAGGCGGTATTGATGACCTATATCCAGAGGAAAACGTATCTCCTGGTTTAGTCGGTCTTGCCGTGGACTATCTTACGCGGTTCATGTCTGGGACCTCGGCGGAAGAGGCGTTTGAGATTTCTCGGATGGGTGCGGTTAATGTTCAACAACTTGGTCTTTTCGAGGGGCTGATATCCCATGTGAGCGGATTGAATGACGATTCCATAGATGCAGCCGTAAAGTTGTCTGGATTTGATTCAGCATATAGAGCAGGGGCCATGGCATATCGTCCCGTAGAGGATATTGTGCCTGACGCTCATACGATTGAGAACATACGCGTAATGGTTGAGCGTTCGCTACGATTCTTTGAGCAATATGGGCCAAAGGTGCTGGATGGTCTGACTTTTGAAGGCGGATATACTGGTTACGTTGCCACTGGCGACGGCGACTTCTTAACAGATGACACGTTGTGGGACTTTAAGGTTTCAAAGCAGAAGCTCCAAAACAAGTATACCCTTCAGCTGCTTATGTATTGGCGCATGGGGCTTCATTCTGTTCATCCCGAGTATAGGAATGTGAAATATCTCGGCATATACAATCCGCGTATGAATGTGGTGTACAGACTCGATGTAAACAACATTCCTGCGGATGTAATCTCAACGGTAGAGACCGAGGTTATCGGTTACTGACAACTAATTATGCATTTAAGCAATTACTTAATCAAAGGAGAGCACCATGAAAATCTATAAGCAGAAATTACGGGAGGGGGTAAGAGCTTGGCACGCAAGAAGAAGTTCGAGTTGAACGACAACAACCTGGCAATAGCGTATTACCGATTCTCCTCCCATTCGCAGAACGAGGCGAGCATTGACCATCAGCGAGACGGTGACGGAGCGCCTGGTGCAGCTCGAAGAGCAGAAGCGCGCCCTGAACGAGGCCATCGAGGCCGAGAACATCCGCGCCGCGTTGTGCGAGGACGAGCACACCATCAAGGCGTACTTCGAGAAGTTCCTGCATGCGGACTTCGACAATCCCGAGACCCGCGACCAGGTGCTGGAGTATTTCGTCGATAAAATCTATCTGTACGAGGACAGGCTCGTGGTAGCTTCATGGTACTCAGAGGACAACCGCAAGGTGCCTATGGAAGTGCTGAACGAGGAGACGGAAGACCCTTTTGCTAAAGGGGAAGCCGTCAAGTTCGACTGCTTCCCCTCTGGCTCCAAGTAATTCCAGCAGAACCTTGTATTCATAATATTCTATAGTTGAAAGAACACAGTGACTTAGTTCCTCATCGCTCATCAATATTTCAAGATTTCCAGTTCCAGCACATCTATCCAAAATGATATAATCATTTCCTTCTGGAACACGTTTAATAGCTTGTCGGACTAGCTCCAATGACTTTTGAACATAAGGTTCAGGAGTATAGAAAGCCCCTAAGTTTTTCTTTTGTAAAGTATCATTGAGTTTATCCATCAAATATTGAAATTGAACATTAGTTTCACCGATGTAAGGATTGATAAACTCTTTTAGTTTTTCGGGTTTCCGAATTTCACCAATAATTTTAACTTTACCAGTATGGTCGCCAATGAAATCAGACTTTTTAGCTCCTTTGTTTTCACGATAAAAGCGTTCTGCCCAACCAACAATACAGTTTTCGTCAATGTTAATTTTTGTGTACTGCTTTGAACGTAGTAAAGTAATGAGACGACTTTCGTCTAGTTGGCTTTGACCGTACTCTAAAACTTCAAGAGGGGCATCAGAAGAAAAACCAGAGGTTTTTACACTTGCACCTCCAAAATATACTTTTTCGATATGTATTAAATATTCCTGACTATCAAAAACGTAGATTTTTTCATTCGTTAGCGACACAAGCAGAATGTTTTTGGGGATTTCTTTTCCTTTGATTCTACGAGCGGACAGATATTTGATAGCTTGGAATAGAACAGAGTTAATATCATTGATAACAACCTTAAATTCAATCAGATTTCCATTTACAATACCATCCGTATAATCTGTTAAAATATCATCGGTTTTCAAAGTTTTATCAACAAGAGGTAGATAATCTTGATAAAACTTGAGTTGTCCATCAACTTCGTTTGAGAAATGGTTAGACATATTGTACCTCCCCATTTCTCTCTAAAAACAACTCAGAACACTCAACATAAAAAGCCTTCTCACAAAAATGCGAAAAAGCCTGTTTTAGTGCTTGACAAAAAACACGTCTGATTACATAATCAGCTGTGAGCTGTGAGCTGTGAGCTGTGAGCTGTGAGCTGTGAGCTGTGAGCTGTGATAATACTCTCATAGATTTTCTCCCTTTTCCTTGATAGCTCTATTATACCATATCTGAATATCTGAATAGTGCTAACATTCAAAACGAAAAGAAAATAGCTGGAGGAGCAGCAGACTTTGAATTGTCTGCTGTTTTTTTGGTGTATGTTTATGAAAAAAGGGCCGTGTGTGAGAAGGACAGCAAGTAGAGAGCGGTGCGTGCGTGGATGGTGTTTGTATAGGATAGAAAAAAGGTGGTGTGCGTGAGATGGACAGAAAGTTGAGAGTGGTGCGTGCGTGATTGAATAGACAAAAACGACTACTATTATTAGTTTGTTAATGCTTTGGCAATAGGCATTTTTTAACCTTCTAACTCTCGTTCAGCATTAACCATAAGTTGAACCATTAGAGAATAATGGGATAGGTTATGGTAGTCTAGTCAAATTTCAGATTTAAGATATACTAAAAAAGTAATCAAAAAGAAAGGATACAGATACTTTATGAAAAGCAAAAGTATGAAGAAAAAGCTAACTCAAGCAGCTATTGCTGCTGGTGCAACACTTGCTGTAACAGCTGGTGGTAGTGTTTTTGCGGATGAAGCAGTAGTATCAGATACATCTGTACCAACTACTACTGAAGTCACAACAACAGGCACAGAGACAACCGCCACTGACACTGGTAATGCGACTGTAGACAATGGTGCTCCATCCGTTGATACTCCATCAACCGGAACAGATGTTCTTGAAGTACCAACGACACCTAGCGATGGAGGTTCAACTACCGACCCAACAGTTCCTAGTGAAGTACCTGGTGGAAGCGAAACAACACCATCAACTGATAACAACGGCTCTAGCACAGAGACAACACCGTCTACTGATGAAAAACCAAGTGGTAGTGCCGAGACTGCAACGCAAGCAGGTATCGCACAAGCACAGCAAAACCAACAAGCTAATCAAGCAGCTCAACCTACAACACCAACTAAAACAGCACAAGAAGCGTTAGATCAAGGTGAGTCACAGGTTGGAACGGTTTCTCAAGTTACTGGTCAAACAGTTGAAAACGTCACACCAGAAGCGCCTGTAGTTACTGACACTGGCTATACTATTGTCAGCACTAATAAGAGCCAAGTTGTTATCAAAAACGCAGACGGACAACTTGCTACTGTACCAGCTACAAGTATTGGAGCGACAGTAAACGCTGATGGTACTATTTCTGTTAAGGACTCCGAAGGTAAAGATAGAACTCTTCCAGAAACACCTGTTAAAGAAAGTCTGCTCTTGACTATTTTCGGTGGTCTATTGGCTTATCTTGGTATCAGACTTATTACCAAGAAAGAAAACATTGTTTTGACTAAGATTAGTTATTAGTCAATAAAAAAGAAAAAGGATAAAAATTTTTATGGGAAATAAAGTAACAACTCTTAATGAAGCTAAAGCTACTTACAAAGGACGTGGATACCTTCGTAAAACCAAACTCGGTTTGGCTTCTGGTGTTGTCCTAGCAGGAACAGTCGTTTTTGCTACAGCAAATGTATCTGCTGACGAAGTAACAGCTACACAAACAACAGACAACGCAGCAACTAACCTTGTTTCTGCACAAGAAACAACAAGTGACGCTAACCTTTCACAACAAGCATCGGCAGGTGCTCAAGAAGGTTCAATCACTACACCAGTTCAAAGTTCTTCTCTTGACTCTGCTGTGACAGCTGCACAAAACACAGGTGTTGAAGTAGCAAAGGACAATACAGTCACTTATGAAGAAAAGTCACAAGCTGACGCTGACCTTGCTCAACAAGAAGAAAAAGTTGAAGCAGCGACTGAAACTCAAAAAGAAGTAGACCAAACAGTAACAAACGCCGAAAGCACTGCTAAAGACGCTGGTGTTAATGTAACACCTACTGAAACGGTCACTTATAAAGATGACAACGCTGCAGCTGTAGCAGACGCTAACAAGCAAGCAGCTAATCTTGAAACCGCAACTGAAGCTCAAAAAGAAATTTCAGCTACTCTTCCTCAAGCAGTATCAACTGCTAAGGATGCTGGTGTTTCTGTTTCAGTAACAGAAGGTGTTTCTTATTCAGACGCTAAGAAAGCTATCGAAGATTTGACAAAACAGGTTGCAGCACTTAACACTGCTCGTGACACTCAACGCCAAATTGATAGCGCTCTTGCTCTAGCAGTTGCTGAAGCTAAGAAGTCTGGACTTAACATTACTACTGGTGCTACAACTACAACATCAGATGTTCAAAAAGCCCTTGCTGACTTGAAAGCTCAACTTGAAACACTCTCTAACGCTGAAAAAGCTCAGAATGCAGCTAACAAGACAATTGATGACGCTAAACTTAAAGCAGCTACAGCAGGTACTACAGTAAATAACACTGGTACTGTGACAGTTTCTGCTGATGAAGCTCAAAACAAAGCGAATGAGATTGTTAATAACATTGCTAACGTAATTTCTAAGAATGGTGAAATCACTAAAGCTAATGAAGAAGCGCAAAAGGATTACGAAGAAAAGGTTAAAACCTATGAAGCTAATAAAGCTACCGCAACATCAGCAAACGAAGTTATTTCTAATGCTGTAACAATCGCAACAGCTGCAGGAACTACTGTTAAAAATACCGGTGCAGTGACTGTATCTGCTAGCGAAGCTACAGCTAAAGCTAATGAAATCGCAACAGCTATTGCAAACACTGTAGCTAAAAACAAGGACATCACTAAAGCTAACGAAGATGCTCAAAAAGAATACGAAGAAAAAGTTAAGGCTTATGAAGCTAACAAAGCAACCGTTACATCAGCAAACGCAACTATTACTAATGCAGCAGCGGCAGCGACTGCTGCAGGAACTACTGTCAAAGACGGTGGAACCGTGACTGTTTCTGCAAGCGAAGCTAGTGCAAAAGCAAAAGAAATTGCTAATGAAATTGCTAAAGTAGTGGCTAAGAATGCTGAAATCAACAAAGCTAATGATGAAGCTCAAAAAGCTTATGATGAAGCTAAGAAAGAAGTCGACGCTGAAAACGCATCAAAACTATCTGAGTACAATACTAAATTAGATGAATACAATAAACAGGTAGCTGCTTATGAAGCTCAAGGTGTCCTATCAAACAATACGGCTTCTAAAGTATCTTTAGTTGGTTCTGTAAATGACAGCGTTACTGGCAAAGATTACTATGCTGGTTTAACTGCTGTATACAAAGGCACAGACACATCTGTAAAAGCTACAGATACGCTTGGCTTTAAAGTTGGATCTACTACAGTTACCAATGGTAATGGTGTAGATATTTCAAGTTTCGATGCAGGTACACCTGATGGAACAACCATCACTAGTGCGGTTAAAGGAGTTTATGTTGTTTCAAATGTTGACGAAGGTGATACTTTCACAATCACCAACATTGGGAAAACTACTGATGGTACAATCTTGAATGCGGTTGTTACTGTTACTAAAGTAGAAAAGAAAAATACAAATCCTAGCTACTTCACAGTAGGTTACCAAGACGATGGAGATGAGTATAACTCACTCGCTTTCGACTATAAAAACTTTTCACGTATTGGACTAGACTTTAAATTTGTAGACCAAAATGGTAACGCAGTTAAGGCACTCACGGCATTTATTGTAGGTGACGTTGACTGGGCGCAAGCTTCTGAAATTTCCTTTGGCGATGGTGACACAAGCATGTACACCCCATCTACATCAGGTTTATCACAATCTCAATATGGTTTGCTAGCTCCAACAGATCTTGGTGCTAATTCTCTTAGCTCTGCACCTCTTGGAACTTATATCGCATACGGTGTGTCCGACCATTTAAATTATATTCACACATCTAGTTTGCAAGAAGATGGAAAACCAGGAACAAACGATAAAGCTAGTGACCAATTCGTTGAGTTCTTACTCTTTGGTACTGCAGCAAAAGTAGAGGGGCTTATCCCCCCAACCCCACCAGAAACAGATACAGTATACGTTGATGAACCGAAACCAACCCCTACAACTGAAGCTGTGGCTTACACTCTCAATGTTGACAACCCAGAACCAGAGAAACCAACACCAAAACCTTTAGAAGAAGCAGAATACAAGACTGTCAATGTTGACAACCCAGAACCAGAGAAACCAACTCCTAAACCACTTCAAGAAGCAGAAGCTAAGAATATTGTCGTTAATGCTGAAACACATGATGTAACAGTCGGCGCTGAAACACATGCTATTACAATGACTGCTAACACGCACGACGTTGTTATTGCTACATCAGTTCACCCTGTACAAGTGAAACAAACACCATCAAATACTAAGTCAGTAACAAATACTGAAAATGTTGACATCAACAAACAATTAGTATCTAAAGGTTCTACTGTTGATTGGAAACTCTCTAACGAGTCGTTGAAGGCTGCACGTGACTATACAGTTGGTTACAATATGTCTGACGCTCTACCATCAGGGTTCACTCTTGACTTACAAGCAACTGCGGCAGCCTCACCAGCTTACACTCTATCATACAATGCTGAAACACGCACATTGCTTGCTACAGCAACAGCTGATACATTGTACGCAATGAATGCTGACTTGACTAAGACTTACGATGTGCCACTTGTAACTGTCATCGGTACAGTTGATAATGACGCAGCAACCTATAAGAATACTTTCACAACTACAGTTACAACAGCAGATACTGTTATCCGTGATGATAAAGGTAACGTAACTCCTAACGGTAAAACAAGCACCTACAAGAAAACTTCTAATACAGTGGTTGTTTATACACCGGGTAGTGATGTTCGTACTTACAACGGTAACGTAGTGGTTCGCTACTTTGAAGAAGGTACAAACGTTAAGATTGCACCTAACCAAATCGACCTTGAAGACGCTAAAGTTGGTACTTCTTATGATACTACCGACCAAAAACAAGAAACAATCGCATACAATGGTAAATTGTACAAGATTACTTCTAAAGTAGTTGGTAACGAACAAGGTAAAGTAACTGACGGTACAACTTACGTTGATTACTTCTATAAAGAAGTCGAACAAGAAGAAGGTAAAGGTAATGTAGTGGTTCATTATATTAACGAGGACGGAGAAACAATCTCAAACGATGTCGTTGATTCTGAAAATGTTCCAACTGGTTCTGACTATGATACAACAGACCACAAGCCAACGACTATCAAGACTGAAGATGGCATTGAATACTCTCTTGTTCCTACTAAGACAATTGGTGACGAAACAGGTAAAGTAACCGAAGGCACAACTGAAATTACTTACGTTTACAAACGTGTAACTCCAAAACCTGAAACACCAACTCCAAACGACAATACTATCTCTCCAGTTAAGCATATCTACAACAAAGATGGTCAACAAATTGACGGTGTAACTATTCTCCCTAATTCTAAGGTTTACTACACTGCAACATACGACGCTGACCAATTCAAAGGTATGACAGCAACTGCTGCGGATATTGCTAAAGGATTTGCCTTGATTGACGATATTGAAGATAACACTGTTACCCTTGATGTTGATAATGCCGTTGTAACCATTGCAGATGGTTCTGTCCAAACTGACCTTACTGTTAAATACTACAACTCAATTGATGCAGCACCAGCAGAATTGCAAACTATGCTCTCTAAATCTGGGACTAAAGTGGATGGTAACTTTGTAGCAGTAGTTCCTAAAGATGGTGACTATACTGCCTTCTACAACAAGTACATTAAGACAGGTACATCATTCTACGTTACACTTCCAGTTATTACTGGTGACTACACTGGCACATTCAAGAACCATGTGTCTCAAATCGCATTTGGTAATGGATATGATGGAAATATCGTAGAAAACAACATCCCTAAACTTGAAGCTCTTAAAGACGCTGTAGAAGCTGTAGGTTCAAGCAAATCTCTTGCTAATGGTGTTGTAGCGCTTAATCAAGTGTTCCCTTACGAACTTGATGGTCCAGCTATTGCAACAAATGTCGAAGGCGGACTTGTCAAGTATGTTATCAACGATGACTTTGATGAAACACATGATCGCTATGACGGTGTATTCTATGCCTTCGCTCAACAAAAACTGGAACTTAAAGATGGTACTATCATCAACGTAGGTGATGAAATCACTCGCTTTGTTACTCAAAATGTCGTTCGTAATGAAGATGGTACAATTACTTCTGTATCATACTCATTCAACCCTGATTTCCTTGCTTCTCTCAAAGTTTCAGCTGATAACCTCTTTGATCCAGTTATCTACATGCAAGTTACACGAATCGCTTACGGTGATAACGTTGAAAACAAATTTGAAGTTGTTATCAATGATTACGTTGTTGAGTCTAACACTGTAGTAACTCATACTCCAGTACCAACTCCAGAAACACCAACAACACCTACACCTGAAACCCCAAGCACACCTGTAACGCCTACACCAGCCGAAGACGTTCCTGTACAAAAAGCAGCTCTTCTTCCTGAAACTGGTGAAAAAGACGGTACAGCCTCTGCAGTTGCAGGATTTGGTGTTGCAGCCCTTTCTATCCTTGGTCTTGCCTACACTGGTAAAAAGAAAAAAGGACATAACTAATTCTTAGCTAAGCCTTACTAAAGGAGAGCCACAAGGCTTTCCTTTTTTGTTGTTAATGTATAAGTTGAGAGATAGTTAGGAGAAATTATATAAAAAAGGCAAGTGAACTACACGTCACTAAAGCACCGCGTAGTTCTCTCTGATGTCTCATAAAATAATATAGTATCAGTTTTATCAACTAAAAGCAGATATTAAAACGAAACTTAGTAATATAGTATCTTCCAGACGCTTTGGAGAATTAGGTAACTAGTGATATAATAGTAGTATCCTAAAAGGAAAGAAGAACCACAAAAAGGAAAAATAAAAAGGAAGCAGGTATTTTTATGGATAAAAAGAAAAAAGTTGCAGTAAGTGCTGTAGCAGGATTGTCATTGGTTAGTGGAGCAGTTGGTGTAAGCGCAGATGAAGTCACAAACGCAGATGTGACAGAACAATCAACCTCGGTGGTTGCTAACGCAGAAGCAACTACTAAAGAAGTAGCAAGCTCTACAACACCAACAGCTGATGATGTGGCTAAATCTAACGCAGAAATTGAAGCTATCAATAAAGAAGTAGCTCAACAAGAAACAGCTGTGTCAAATACTCAAACACAAGTCAATAACGACCAAGCAGCGGTAAGCAATGCTCAGTCAGCAGTTGATAAAGCACAAGAAAATGCTAATAACGCAACAGCTGAAAACATCGCCAAAGCTGAAACTAATGTAACAACAGCTGAAGTAGCTGTAGCAAACGCAGAAAATAACGTCACTACAGCTGAAAAGGCGCAGAGTGCAGCACAAGACAAAGTTAATGCTCAAGAAACGGTAGTAGCAAATGCAGAAACCACCGTAAACCAAACAAAAGCTGTAACAGAAAATGCGCAAGCAGCTGTAAATAATGCTCAATCTGTACTGAACGGCACAGGACAAGCTGAAGTGGTTAAAGCTCAAGAAAACGCTAAAAATGCAGTGAATGCAGATAAAAAAGCTGTAAGTCAAGCGGAGGATAACGTAACAAGTGCTAAAGCAGCTGATGAAGCTCGACAAAAAGCAATTGAAGAAGCACAAGCCAAAGTCACTACAGCTGAAACAGCTAATACTAATGCTGAAAAAGTGCTAAAAACTGCAACCGAAGCAACTAATAAGGGACAAACAAAAGCTGAACAAGCTAAGAGCGAAACAGCTAATGCTCAAACAGCTGTAGACCAAGCACAAGCGGTGCTTGATGGTACTGGACAAGCAGAAATCGTAAAAGCGCAACAAGAAGCTCAAAGTGCTGTGAGCGCTGATAAAGAAGCTGTAAGAAATGCTGAAACAAACCTAACAAATGCTAAAGCAGCAGATGTGGCACGTCAAAACACTATTGATAACGCACAAGCGGATGTCACTACAGCTGAAAATGTAGCTACAAAAGCCAAAACTGCTCTTGATAGCACAACAAGCACAGCTACCAATACCGCTGCCAAAGTAGAAGCAGAACAAGCTGATGTTGAGAAAGCACAAGTTGTAGTTGCTGGTCTTGAAAGTGAGATTGCAAATGCAAACAGCATTACTTTGCCAGAAGGCTATGTTGAAGCATTAAAGAATTACTATGCTAAAAAATCAACTGCTGGAAGTGCTCTCCTTTCACAATTAGGAAAACAACTAATTTCTAACAACTCATACAAAACAAACACAGCAGATGAGAATGAAATTATCAGCGATGTCAATAATCTTACACAAGCACAACGTGAGGATATTACACTCTTTACCGTAGACCTGCTTAATCAATTACGTAAAGCATTCGGTACAACCGAGGTTGTTGCAAACGAAAGTGCAATCAAATTCGCAGATGAAATTGCAGCAGCATACTCTACAGATAAGTGGAATTCATTCTCTAGCTCAACCGGTCATGATGTTAATGCTATAAAATCAATTGCCTCTAATAGTGGATTAAACGGCGGAGGACAATACTATGAAAACCTAGCATCAAGTCTCTCACCGATTAGCAGCGTTTCTACAAACATGGCTGAAGTGAAAAAACGTATTTATAATTCACTTCTTCAGATGTTAGGAAATGATGCAGCTTCCTCTTGGGGTCATTCTACATCAATAACAGGTGTAAGTAGAAATAGTAAGTATTCTGGGGTAGATTTATCCTCATATAGTGTCAGTCTAGGAAGTCTTTCTAGCTATATTGTAAATGTTCACATCATCGGTGTCGAGGACGAAAATGTTCTTAATAATTCTAAATTCAACACCTCTGATAATCTCTCATCACGAGACCTAAAAGCTGAGCTAGCTACTGCTAAGTCAACATTAGTAACAGAGCAATCTCAACTTACGTCAGCAACTCTAGCTAATAACCAAGCGCAAACTGCACTTCGTGAAGCGCAAACAGACTACGATAATGCAGTCGCAACCCTCACAAGTGCTCAAACATCGCTTGCAGCTGCTAAAGCTACCCCAGAACAAACACCAACTGCTCAAGCTAAACTTGATGAAGCTAAAGCGCAATTGGCTACTGACCTAAAAGCTCTTGCAAGTACTAACCAAGCGCTTGCTAACTTGACCGCTGATGTTAAGACTAAGCAAGCAGCTTTAACAGCTGCCAGGGCTACACTAACTCAAAAACAAGCAGCGCAAGAACAAGCTGAAAACGAACTTGCTGACGCTAAATCTAAACTAGCTACTGCTCAAGCAAATGCAACAACAGCACAAAACAATCTTATAACCGCTAAAGCTAATCTAGCTAGTCTTGAAAGCTCTCAAGAACTTCTACCTAGTGCCCAAACTGCTCTTGCTAACGCACAAGCAAAATTGGCTGCAGACTTAGAAACCCTTAAACAAGCTAACCAAGCCCTCGCTAACTTGACCGCTGATGTTAAGACGAAACAACAAGCTCTTGAAGCAGCTAAAGCGAACCTTGCAGATAAACAAGAAAGTCAAGCTAAAGCACAAAAAGTTCTTGATGAAGCTCTCGTTAAACTTGATACTCTTAAAGCAGAACTCGCAACTGCCACAGCTTACGTTGAAACTGCTAAAGCAGGTGTAGCAACAGCTCAAAACAACCTTGCTGAAGCTAAACAAACACTTAGCGACCTTAAGAACGCTCCAGCTCTTCTTGCTGACGCTAAAGCTAAACTAGCTGAAGCGCAAGCTAAACTTGAAACTTCTAAGAAAGCTCTTGAAGAAGAAGTTGCTAAACTCGAAGCTCTTAAAGCCAAACAGTCTGACATCACTGCAAAAAATACTAAAATCGTATCTGCTTACAAGGCTTACCTTGAAGCACAAGCAGAAGCCCAACGTCTTGAAAAAATCAAGAACGACCTTGAAATGATTAAAGCTAATGGTGGCAACCCAGTACCTGTAATCGATGAAAACGGAGTTGTAACAGGCTATGTTGATGGCAATGCAACTAAGCAAAGTAACATCCAAACAACAGGTGTGACAACTACAGCTACTAAGAAAACTCAAAACGGAGCAAGTGTGCAAGTACCAGTAAGCACTAACGCTACATCATGGGCAAGTAAGAGTGCTGCAGGAAGTAAACAATACCTACCATCTACAAACGATGGTGATGGCTCTGTAGTATCTATTGCAATTGGTATGATGTTACTTACTCTTGGTTTAGCAGGCACTAAGAAACGTAAAGCTGAGTAAATTGTTTACATAATCTAAATTATGACAAAAGGGACATCTTAACGGAAGTTCCCTTTTTGTTTTATCAAGTTTTTTGATTTTTCTATAATTCTGTTTTGACATCTCACTAGAAAAATAATAAAATATAAGAGTACATACAAAAATACTTACATGTGTACATATAAGTACACTTATCATATTTTGTGTAAGATTAGTAAGGAGAAAATTTTGAAAGGTTATCATGGCACAACGCCACAGAATGCAGAAGATATTCTTAATAACCAAAAAGTAATTGTCACTCCTTTCAAAATTACAGCTGATTTTGTAATTCCTTCAGGACAGCGGTTACCAAACGACTTAGGACAAGGACTGTATCTATTTCTAGATAGTGACAAACCAAAGTTTGATGGTAAACAATGTGCCAAGCTATATGCACATAGATGGAGGAATGAAGATAATAAAGTTTCACTTATTCTATTCGATATTGATGAAAGTGATATTTTTCCTTTAGACCTTAACAAACCTGAGAATGCTGAAAAGTTTAGCGAAATTCGTGATAAATTAGTTCAAAGAGTCGAACAAAGACTAACAACGTTTAAAGAAGGAAAAATTCTGGATAGGGCAAACATTGACGGTATATTCATAGAGTATCTTGTTCAGCATTTCTTAGAGAATAAAGTCGATATTGTTATAAAAGATACCTACACACCGTTTTATTCTTCAAGAAACACATTGTCAAGCTTTCCAAACGGAAGAGAACTTTGCTTGAGAAATATGGAACTAATTAACTGGGAAGAAACCAAGGAGGTAAAATAATGGCATACAATGAAATTATCTTAGACGACTCAGTCCTCGATGTTGACTCTTGGTTTCCACAAGAAGCAATAGATCAGATTGCCGATATTATTAAAGCACATGCAAAAGCATCAATTGAAAACCAAACCGTTAAAAATAAAGAGTATACTTTTGATTATAAAGTTTTTGGAAAGAATGCTAATAATACTACGCTTAAAGGAAGTGGGTATTCAAGTTATATTCCTAAATCTGTTAATTATAACTTAACTGGAGGGCAGGTAGCATAGTGGCTGTAATAGAATTTATAAATTATGTAATCGACAAATCTTACTATTGTGTAAACGATGCTTTTGAATACTCAAATGATAAATTGAATATGCCTGTATCTTTTGGCGCAGAAGTTGGTATAGATAAAATTGAAGAGAAAGCATATGTCATTATCAACTTAAATTTGGGTGATTTAGAAAATACAGATAAGACAAAAGTCCCTTTCATCTGCAACGTTTCCATTAGAGGAATTTTTAGCTACAAGGCAAAGGACTTTAACGCAGATAGTGATTTAAAGAATTTCCTAGGAAAAAATGCTGTCGCAATTCTATATCCATATCTTCGTTCGTATGTATCTACAATTACTAGCCTAGGAAATCAATTTCCTGCATATACGTTACCAGTAATGAATTTTGCCGATACTATTCAAGAGAATGATTTAATAACTTATGTTGGTTTCGATGATTAAAATCATTATCGTAATCAAAAAAGTCTTACTAAAAAGGCACTACCTGATGGCAGTGTCTTTTTGCTTTGCAAAACATAGCAGACAAGAAATAACACTACTTTAGTTGTAGAATGAGTTGTCGATAAACAAGGTAAAGTTCGTAGGATAGTATCGTCCAGTCGCTTTGGAGCATAGAGGTGTCCGATGATATAATAGAAGTATCTAAAATGACATATCAGCGTATATATTTATGACTTGAATGATACTTTAGATAGTCTATGGTAGTCTATCCAAAAATGTACTTTGGGGTTACAATAATAGTATATCAATTAAACATCTTTATGTTAAAAACGAAGGGGAAAATAAGGAGAAAAATCTATGACAATTTTACTTAAACCAGACCATTTTGCTTTCTTAAAAAATAAGTCTATAGAACATTATAGCGATAAGTTAGCTACCTTGGCGCAAGCTAATGATGAGTTAACATTTAAAGATGATAACGAGATCAAGAACTTTATGGAATCCGTAATAAGCGAGGACTTCATCCTTGGAGATACTGGTAAGTTCTACATCAATATGAAACAACCAGTCAATGTCATTAACGGAACACATGAAGAAGAGTTCTTGCAACTAGAAAAACGAAGCTCTATCAACCCAAATACTAAGGTCAAAGAAGTTGACTTTAATATTGCTTTTGAAAACTTTGAAAACGCTACTCTATTTGACGAGGATAGCGTAGGAGACCTTCCTAATAGCATGAAAATTTATGCTGCTGCAGAGTTTCGTCTACCAGAAATTGAAGCTGTCAAAATCTATGGAGACTATGATAAATGGTTAGATAGCTACCTTAAAGAGGATAACAACGAAGAGAACGAAGAAATGTCGTCAGAAGAATCAGAAATAGATATCCAATCCGAAGATAATGATGATCTTGATGAGATTGGAGAGCCAGCTAGAACCTCTGAAACTATTGAAAACGATGAGCACATAGAAACCATCCGTAGTTACAAAGAAATCATCTCTGACAGCATGAAACAAGCTGAAGTTAGTTCTAAAAAAGGACGTGGCAGCCGTAAAGTTAAAGCGTCTGTTAAAGCAAAATAAAGGGGGCAACTGCCTATGTTAGAACTATTAGCTAAAACACGTCAACCTATAGGATTTATCAGAACACTAGCTGGTATTATGCTACTAGCTATCATTATCACTTGGCTAGCTTTTCAAACAGGAATTAACCACGGAACGTTGAAAACAATAGCAATCTGGTGCACTATAGGATATGTCGGTATTCTCATACTATTAAACTTTACGTCATGGTTTTCTATAGAGACGACTGCGGTAAAACCCATCATGTCATTATTGTTAGTTATCAACCTTACTGGTTGGAGTAGTGAAGATCTTTCAATATTGGTAGACACTGTATCATTCTTAACGCTAGTTTACTTTTTGTTATTGGCTTATGATAAGTATTTCAACAAAATCGCTTATCGTATAGCAGTGGACAATTCACAGGAACTTGACTTTGAACCCTTCGAGTACGATAACCAAAACAATCGTATTCTAGCTGAGCAGGATAAGGTAGAAAAAATTGCTATCAGATCTATCATCAAAACTTTTAAGGATAAATATCAAGAGGATGATAAGGTTTTTGCTTACCACGTAAAAACAACACCAAACACTAACGGTAATATGGACATCACGATTGATTTTGCTTTAAATGGTAAACGTCCTATAAAATTATTTGATGTTATCTTGTCCTATAGTGAAGAGGAGTAGGTGTATGAAATCAATAAAAGAATCCGCTAGATTATCATGGTGGTTTTTCACCAATTTTTTAGCATTTCCACTAGGGCTTGTCATAGCTTACAAATTATTGATGGTGTTTTTGGGTGTTACACCCCTTTATTAAAAAAAACTTTCTATTTTTAAATAGAAAGTTTTTTTGCTCTGTATATGGTATAATAAAATCTGTAGAAAAGTTAAGACGGTGGCTCTTGTTTTCCGAAAGTGAGGTGATGCCTGTGGGCAATACATCAAAATCTAAAGGAGAGGAGGAGACCTAATTTGTCAGTCGCTGAAGCACTGCAGGTTATGTTCGCTTTTGGTGGTTTCATCATCAGCTTACTAACACTTGTTATTGCTTTAATTATGCTTGATAGACAAAAATAATCCGTCCTAACTTTGACCGGTGGACGGATTATTTCTTGCCCTACTTGTCACCGTCTTAAACGGTTCTACATGGAGTTGAGTTGCTGCTCAACTCCTTTTCTACTTCTATTATACCATTTAGCAGATGAATAGCAAATACAAAATATTATTGTAGACATTTTAACAAATTTCTAGCATTCCCACTTGGAGTTGTCGTAGTTTACAAAATATTGATGGTGTTCTTTGGTATAACACCTCTCTACTAAAAAACTTTCTACTTTTTAGGTAGAAAGTTTTTTGTTTTGTATATGGTATAATAGACTATGTAGAAAAGTTAAGACGGTGGCTCTTGTTTTCTGAAAGAAAGCTCATACTTGAACTTATCAACATGACAAAAAAATAATCGTCTAACTTTAGCGGAGTAGCGGTTATTTTTAATAACAATAAACTTTGCTGCCGTCTTCAACGGTTCTACGTGGAGCTGAGTTAGCCGCTCAGCTCTTTTTCTATAATCATTATACCATTTTTGAGACAAATGGCAAACAAGAAAACAAAGATAGCACTGTTAAGAAAACTTTTAGGGCTATGAACTATCATATAGTCAATCCTAAAAACTTTTTCTTTTCATAAAAATATTTGTTTGAGAGTATCGATATTCTGCGTTTTCGGTACTCTTTTTGTATCATATTTTTTACACTAAAATGTCAATTTTAGTGTCATGCTGATGTATTTCCTATACAACTATGGTACTGTTTTCATTTCCAGGTTTTCTGATATAATGAAAAGTATCAGTACAGAGAACAAAGACAAATCGAAGAAAGTAAGGATTAACTAAATATGACAAAACAAATCTCATGTACAGTAGATGGCAAATGTGCAGCTGAACTTGATAAAATGGCTAAACGAGCAAAACTAAGTAGAAAACAGTTGCTTTACTATATTGTAGTCAATTATTTAAAAGGTCAGAGAAGTTTTTCGGTTACTATTGACCTAGGGCAGCGCAGCAGAGGGAAAGAGGTCAAAATTGTATGTCTCGTAGAAGAAGAACTCCACAAGGACTTTGCTACTAAAGCAAGATCGATGAAACTTACAATGAGTGCTTTATTTTATCAGCTCCTCATTGATTTTATAAAGAATAACCCACAAATTACCTTTGAAGGATAACTCAAGACTTAGACGGAGGGGTAACATGGTAAAAGAGAAAAATAACCTATGGACAACTTTTAAGAACTTAAAGGAAAATCTAAGCCCTAAAAAAGTTGTCGAACTAAAGGCAAACAATAAGAACCAGAACTCTAAAGGAGACTACCTGTCTAACTTTACCGGAAAATCTTTAAAAAAACTAGGTGTATTTACTGATAAACAAACACAGCAGCTAGTATCGCCTGCTGTTTCTCGTTTTTCACAATCGTATTATGATGATTTCGAGCTAATTCATGTGCCGCCAGTAAATCATTTCCCTTTTTTTGTGACTTTAAACAATGAAAACATTGAAAATGTTGCCCATCATAAATCATCTCGTTTGGAGTTAGACGAAAACAATGGCAATTTGATGATTAACAACCATGAAATAAAAAAAGGGGCAAAGTCACATAAGGTAATTATTGATTACTACACAGAAAACGATTATATCATCATAGACCAGTTACTTAGTGACCTAGATAGACAAATCTTGCTATTTATTGCCACGTTTAGAAACGTACAGTTCCTACAGATTGTAAGGGAGACAGGGGCAACTACAAAACAGGTTAGTAACTCACTTGATAGGCTACACAAATACTATTTGGTGGATAGATGGAAGTTTAAACGTGATCCCCATATTGAAGGAGAACGAGCAGAGAATTTGACCGGTGAAGCCTTTTCTATT
Organism: Streptococcus hyointestinalis; assembly: GCF_900459405.1. Taxonomy (NCBI): domain Bacteria; kingdom Bacillati; phylum Bacillota; class Bacilli; order Lactobacillales; family Streptococcaceae; genus Streptococcus; species Streptococcus hyointestinalis. The sequence continues at coordinate 187,319 of NZ_UHFN01000002.1, read as the reverse complement.
TATAGCAATGGAACTACCTATCTCATGATTATGAACCTCATCAGTCGTGAGTTTGCTTATAAGTGGAGAGAAATCCTCAAAGAAAAGGATCGATTTACTCCTATTCGTTGTTGGAAGATAGTAGACGCATACCTCAATTTCAGATTAAAAGACGACTTTGTTAAATACGTTCCGTTTCACTATATGAAGCGTTTTGATTATAAGGTTTCCTTCGAGCTACCAAATAAGAAAGCCACTCAACAAAAAAATAAAACACTAAACGACCAAGCACAGCAATATGCTCAATCCATTGCCAAAAATAAAGGAGCTGCAAAGCCACGTATCGTTGAAAAGACGATGTATGTTCCAGAGCTGAGATTTAACGGTCAGTTCCAAGTTAGAGGAAAGAATGGTAAAATAGCCTGTTTTGACCTTTATCCGTTTGTTACCATGAGCGGAGAGCACAGTGACATGGATAACCTTTGGGATGTTTTTCGTCACTTTGGACACCTAAAAAATGGCTTTGATGAAAACGGCGATAAACACTTGTTACTCATCATCGTTGATTCAATAGAGCAAATTCAAGCAATAAATGATAAATACCGTGTCAATGATAGCTATGATGGTTTAGATAATATTCTATTTCTTGACCTCAAAGAAGCTAGTACCAACAATATTCTATCAGCCTTAAAAGTTCTTAAATTAAAAGAGGACGGCAACCATGAATTAAAAACAACTCGTTTTAACATCAATAATGTGTTTTTAGAAGAAAAAGAAATGGAAACTCCAGTAAATGACTAAACTTAATCTTTATGTAGAGGGGTATATTCGACCAGAGACTACAAATTCACCATTCTACCGAAAACTTTACAGTTTAACTAAAGAAAATACCTCAAACAAAGTAATTATCTACATACCAGACACCGCCAATGTTCCAATTGAAATCCGTGAACTAGGGAAGACACAAAGAAATATAAGCTGGCTAGGTGGTAACCAAACTGCTGCGTCGACTAATGTCGTTGTCACTAGTAAAGCAGATTTTGTTGCAAAGGCACATGAAAGAGGATACTCTGTTCTCTTTATTCTCGATGAAATAGGCCACTTTTCTCCAGAGGAACTCCTGCGCTTTAAAATGTTGTATGATGTTCACTGTTTGACAACCGTGAAGATTTTTGAGAAATCTGGTATCGACCTTTTCAGAAGAGATGATATTATTATTCTTTTGAACTCGACTTCTATTGTCTATAGCAACACTATTCTTCCTATCCTGTACTTATTAGACGAAGAGAACCAAGCATTTTATCAAAAGCTAATGGAAGCTGTGATATTTGAGCAACCGTTCTTTAATGTCAACACATATCTATTTATTGTACAGAATAAGCCCATAAGGGCCTTGGATGGCATTACACGAAAACCAAGTGATTTAACACTTGATAGTATCGTAGTGGACAAACAAATGTCCAGTGAGAAAAAGGACGCACTAGAAGCCATTGGTGAGCGCATAGAGAGCAGCAAAGAAAAAGAGAATACAAATCTATTGCAGGCTGAATTAAAGAACGCTATGCTCAAAATAGAGGGCTTGGAGAACGTTGTAGACAAGAAGGTTGCTGATATACTAGCTGCAGTAACCTCACTAGCTGAAAAAGTAGACGAAAGCAATTCTCACTCCGTTGTTTCTATTTCAGATGAAATTGATGATAACCCATTTTTGGACGATGATCCTCTCTTTGGTTTTAGAAACAATAATGAAGAGTGAACTAATTCATGTGACTCACTACAGGGCTATGAACTGACACTTGGTTAAATTCTTGATATAATTGATGTACTAACTCATCAGAGCTTGCGGTAGAAGCGCATCGCATGGCTTGGCAGAGCTTAAAAACTGTTCCTCGGCGATAAGCCTAAAAAGCACAAAGAGGAGTTATGGATGTTTTCCTAATCGTTAACCTTTAGCAAGGGTTGATACTTGCTACAGCGCTTATTATGTAAGAGGGCAGAGGGGTGCGCTCTTAAAAAGAAGTTCCCCTTTGGGATGAGTCCTACCAAACAACCTATTGGTAGGACTTTTTTGTTGGTAACAGGGATGATCTATAGAAGAATAGCTACATCTCACTATTCATAGAAAGAACCGTTATGTGTGAAGTGCAGCAACACCTATGGTACTCTTTCCTTTTTCCTAATATAAGGTATAATAAAGACAAATCTATGATAAGACGAAGATATACCCTCTGATATGATGAGGGTATATCTTTTGTAGCTATAGTTGTTTAAAATGGACTGTTGTAGTTACTATGGAAGGAGCTATTATGACCAGCAGCATTCAGGATGTCGATAACTATACTATCTTTACAGATGGCGCATACAAAAAAGATAAAGGCAAGAGAGCGGAAGCCGCATCTGCCTACGTTGTCCTAAGTCAACTAAAAAAATAAGTTTGAGTAACGAAGAGCGACAACATATAATTAAGTTACTTGAAAAGGAACAGCAGGAACAACAAAAAAATCAGCAATAGTTTGCTGATTTTTCTTACTCAAAAGTTATTGAATTAGGGAAAATCTCTTCTCAGAGGGTAGGTGATAAAACTCTTGACAACTTCGGGTGGAAAAAGTATAACTTTTCTAAATACGGCTCCTCAAGGAAAATAATGGATAGGGAGTCTTAACATGGACAATACTACGCATGTTACTGTTAATAGCTTAGTTGATGAGTTAAGCGACTATGCTAGACTTGATACTTCTTCAAAACTTTATGAAGGTATCATCAGCGATTTCATTGATGGAGTAGGTTTACCAGACATCTGCGAAAGGCATACCCTGAATAAGAATATTCAGCTTGCTGAACGCACGATTAGGGGTAAGTTGAAGGAGATATTTAAAGATAATACCTTGGTGGACGCTGATGTTATTAACAATATTATGGTAACTTATTTCAGACTGTTGTTCTTCCAGATGTTGGTTGAGGGCGAAAAAGAACTCGTTAAGTTCAGAAAGAATAATCGCATTGTTCGATTAACAGGAAGATCTAGCTTCATCGAGGGAGCTGAAAGGTATTTAGGTAATTTACCTTACGGTTTATTAGTTCACTTAATCCCTCAAAACTATTTGTTTAGCTACTATGTTCAGGGGAGTAACGCTACAAAGTTTGTGAATATGATGACTAGAGTTGAAAATCGAGGGATTAGGTATAAAGATTTTGGTAAAGAACTAGGTTTTTGGGGAGAAACACTCGATGATTATATTGATAAACAGTTAGAGAAAATGAATATCAAAGTCAGTAATGGGTATCTGATTGACTCTAAAACCAAGCAACGCCTTACATTTCTCGAAGAGAAGAAGCTAGAAGCAGTAGGAGAAGTAGGTTAGCAATTAAGGGGAGGTAAAGGATTATGATGACTGTTTTACTTGTGTTTGTTTCATTGGTGATTGCTGCTTCTGCAATATTTGGAGCATGGGCAATTTGTAGTATCTCTAGAGAAGCTGATGAAGCAGCAGAGAGACTTCTAAAAGATTATACCCTCAGTAAGCAGGATGTTCTAAAGAACAAGTCAATGAAATAAAGCATTCTGAAGGAAAATTTGTCAAATATTGGGAGGAATGCCATGAATATCATTGTCTCTATTATTGGTATACTGTTAATATTAGCAATTGCTGGAGTGACCTACATGCTAATGATAGCAGAAGGAGAGGAGCAAGAAAATGAATTGACCAGCAGCAAAAACAGGAGCTAGTATTAGTAAAAACAAAGGACTATCGTCATGATAGTCCTTTTAAATATGTATTAGCTAAATAGTGACATTGTTAAATTGCTATTTAGCTATTATAGGTCATGTAAAGCCCTTTGTGTATCATCATTAAGGATGTGAGCGTACGTTGTTACAGATTGTGTATTTCCACCCCTATGGCCTAGTTGATGTGCCAAAAGCACCGGGTCTTTTGTAGCACCGTATAACCGAGTCGCCAAGGTATGACGAAGCTTATGAGGAGTTACTCTAATACCGAAGCATTCAGAGTATTTTGATACAGTACGCTCAATAGCTGCGCTGCCTAATCTTCTTGGTACACCAGATTGAATTGAAAGAAACAGAGCTCGTTCTGTATCAAGGCGTTCTTTAGAATCCTTAATATTTGCTTTTTCTTCTTTGGATAGTGATTTTCCGACTTTATAACGTTTTTCTCTAATTTCAAGATATTCTTTTAAATAACGTTTGGCAAGTGGGGCAATACTTACAGTATCATTCTCCCCCCCTTTACGAACAACGTTGACAGTTAAGTCATTAAGATTTAGATCCGTTAGGTTTGTATTTGTAGCTTCCGATAGACGTATTCCTGTAGCAAGGAATAGTGAAATAATAGCAAGGTCACGTTCCTTGTTTATGTTATAAGAAGCTAGAGCTCGATTTGAAATCTTTTTAGGATACTCAAACTCAATAAAGTCAATAAAGGCTTGCGTCTGATCTCCTAAGAATAATTGAGATTTCATACTTGCTGCACGTGCCTGTAGAGTTTGTGTTTTTTTACTGAGCTTAATTTTTTTCATGACATTTCGGTCGAAGTAGGGCTGTCCATGTTCATCCTCAGATTCAATTGTTAGATAATTGAATAGGCTAGATAGAGATATTAACGTACGGCTTATCGTTTTTTCAGATAATGTCTTATTTTTTGCTTGTGCAGAATTATTTAGGAGGTTTCTTTCTCTCAAATAAACAATAAAAGACTCCATGTCTTTCTTTGAAAGATTTGCTAGGGTATCTAATTGAATGTCTTTAATAGTATCTGCCGAAGTTAAGTCGGCCTCTATAAGCCATGAGAAAAAACGTTTGTATTCTTTTAGGTACTCGTACAGAGTTTTCTGAGAGCGCCCCTGAACGACTTTAGATCGATAATACTCGTTGACATAAAAAGGCATTTCCTCTAAGTAGGACTGGATATACTCCATAAGTTTTTCAGTTTTCATATGATTTTAACCGTGGAGACCCCTCACTTTAGTGAGGGGAGGAAACGGTTGTCCTCCTTTTTTTTAATATTACAACAACTTTTCTATCGAATTCATGACTATAATATGGTATAATTAAGTCATGAAAGTAATTCAATAGAAAGGGGTTAGACATGGATTTGAATCGAGTGATTAAAGCACGTATTGTGTTTGATAATCAGAACGATATTGTAAAAATGGTTGAATCACAAGAAGCGTATCGACAAGGTTGTAACTTTGTTTCAGACTACATTTTTAATCACGGTTTTCAGTTAAATGCTACAGCATTAAACAAATTTGTTTACAGTGATTTACGTGAACAATTCGGACTTAAATCACAAATGGCTCAAACCTGTATACGAACCGTTGTGGCACGGTATAAAACAGTGCAAACTCAATTGCGTAAACAACGTGTCTGGGACGGTTACAAGAAAGATAATCACGGGAATGAAGTTAAAAACTACATTAACAAAGATTTAGACTTTCTTTGGAAACCAATTATTTTCAGTCGTCCGCAATTAGATTTAGTACGTAATCGTGATTACTCCTATACCAAAGACGGTAAGGTTTCTCTAAACACCGTTCATGGACGTGTGATTGTTAACCCGATTTACAACGGTTTCGAGCATTATTTCGACGGTTCATGGACACTAGGTACTGCTAAAATTCTTAAATCAGGTAAACACTGGTTTATGCACATCGCAGTAAGCAAAGAGTTAAACGACCAAGAACCTGAAATCAGAAACGTTGTTGGTATTGACCGTGGTTTGAGACAATTGGTGACCACTTATGACAATAAAGGTAAAACGATGTTTTACTCTGGTAAACAAATTGGTCACAAACGTCGTAACTATGCACGGTTACGTAAAGAACTACAATCCAAAGGTACAAAGTCCGCTAAACGAAGACTGAAAGCTATCAATCAACGAGAATCCCGTTGGATGAACGATGTCAATCATCGTATTTCTAAGACACTCGTTGATACCTATGGTTCAGGAACTTTGTTTATGCTAGAGGATTTAACCAATGTCACCTTTGACACTGTTTCTAAACGTAAGAAGGAAAACCGTTACGAACATCATTCCTGGTCGTTTTATGATTTGGAACAAAAGTTAGCTTATAAAGCTATAGCAAACGGTTCCCTTGTTGTTAAATCGGATGCACATTACACAAGTCAACGTTGTCCAAAATGTGGTCACATTGATAAAGATAATCGTGATAGAGCAAAACATGAGTTTTGTTGCAAACGGTGTTCTTTTAGAACCAATGACGATCGTGCAGCGAGCATGAACATTCAGTTCTTGGGAACCTTGTATAATAGTGGTGTTGAGAAACCACGTTTTGAAAAACATGAAATAAATCAGTAAGCCTTACATGGTTTACTGTTGGGTAGCTGAAACGAAAGTTTCTTGTCAACCTGCCCCGATGTGGTAACGTTATATCTAGGAGTTTGATAAAACGTTTGTACTAGATTAGTTACTACAAGCCCGTTACTTTAGTAACGGGTAGTTGACTGTCACCTCTAAAATTTCTAGGTAAAATTTGATGTTTTAAATTGTATCAGACGGTTTGAAGAAGTGATTTTACACTTCGGACTTTTAGTAAACAAATTATACTTTTTCTACTAAACAAAGTCAACATCTTTTTCCCATTAAGCGGTTAACAATGTCACAAAGTCTATAAATTTATAGATTTATAGATTTTATGAAGTATCCCTTTTCACAATACAGTTCCTAGAGTTATGTCGAAATATATTATAATAATCCCTCTATTGTCCTATTGTACAATAAAGCAGTATATTTGTCACTATAAATACCTTAATATTCCCATAAATACATCATTATATTTAGATTTCTCGTTAATTTTTTACCCCTTTATTTTTACCTAAATATATACTTAGTTATATCTATATATTTTTATGTTGGTATTTTAACTAACAGCCCTTACATTCCCCCACCTCTCTTAGGTGGTGGGATGTAAGGGCTTGGATATGGCATAGGACTCAATGTGTAATCATCGCCCCCAAAAATAGAGGTTAAAGTATAAGCAGTCAAATTCGTAGGATAGTATCGTCCAACCGACTTGGAGTATTGAGGCTACTAGAGGTATAATAGTAGTATAAAAAACTTGGGAAGGAGTTCTGTGTGACTGTTAAGCAAAAATCCTATAAATTTCGCTTATATCCCAACCTTGACCAGCGTATCATGTTTGCGAAAACATTCGGTTCATCTCGTGCTATCTGGAATATGATGCTTGCAGATAAAATCAAGTATTACGAGGAGACTGGTAAAACGCTCAAAAACACACCAGCTCAGTATAAGAAAGAGTTCCCTTGGCTGAAAGAGGTTGACAGTTTGGCACTTGCCAATGTTCAGCTCAACTTGCAAAAAGCCTATAAATCATTCTTCAACTCTGGATTTGGCTTTCCTAAATTCAAGTCAAAACGCCACCGTCAGTCTTATCGAACAAATAACCAAAATGGTACAATAGCCGTTTCTGACGGTAAAGTCAAGCTCCCTAAGATTGGTTGGGTTAGATTGGAACAACATCGTCAAATGATTGGTACAATCAAAAGTGCAACTATCTCCATGACAGAAACTGGAAAGTATTACATTTCTATTCTCTGTGAAAGCGATGTCCAGCCCCTTCCAAAGACAGGTACTTCTGTTGGTATCGACCTAGGTATTGAAAACTTCGCCATTCTATCCACTGGTGAGAAAATCGGTAATGAGCGGTTTCTGAAGAACCTGTCTAAGAAGTTGGCTAAGGAACAAAAAATACTATCTCGACGTGCCTTGGGTGCTAAAAAGGCAGGAAAGAAACTATCCGAGAGTGCTAATTACCAAAAGCAACGTATCAAGGTTGCTAAAATCCATGAAAAGATTGCCAATAAGCGTAAGGACTTTCTCAATAAGCTCAGTATGGAGATTATCAAGAACCACGATATTATCTGTATTGAGGACTTATCGAGTAAAAACCTGATGACTAATCACAAGTTAGCGAAATCTATTGGCGATGTCTCATGGTCTGAATTTGTGAGAATGTTGGAATATAAGGCTGAATGGTACGAGAAACAAGTATCAAAAATCAGTCGTTGGTATCCATCATCTCAACTATGTTCAGATTGCGGTCACAACTCTGGAAAGAAACCACTCAATATCCGAAATTGGACTTGCGAGAATTGTGGTTCTCATCATGATAGAGACATCAACGCTAGTATCAATATCCTAAATGAAGGATTGAGATTAGCCTAGTCCAAAACAAATGAACCGTAGGAACTACGGGGATAGCTTGGTAAAATAGTGTAACCTCTGTTGGTTAGTCAGCTAATCAATAAGTCTGCACTCTACCCAAGAAGCCCCTACCTCTTAGCGTATGCGTAGGTAGGGGTGGTTCACTATACTAGCTAAACCCCTAATATGATAGCATTTTAGGGACTTAGTTAGTATAGCTAGAAAAACTAGCTATACCAAGGAAAAGTTAGGCAATAAAATCAAACAATGAAACTTCTTCATAAACGCTTATATTTTGTTCGATATAAGGAGACGTTATCTTAACTTCTGTTTCCAGAACGTTTTTAGATAGGACATCATCGAACAGGTCATTAGCTTGTTTAAGAAATTCATTTGCTTCAGTTAGGAATTCATCAACAAGTGCTGAAAATTCAGTTGCATTGTCACCGGCATTACCAACTTTTGTTGTTTCCTCTTTAACCTCTTCGATTTCTTCTACAACCTCACTTTCGCTTTCGTCATAGTTTTCGCTATAACGTTCTACTGATGTTACTGTTTCTTGAGCAACGATTTCACCTTCATAGTTTTTCTCGAACTCCGCAATCGCTTTTTCGATTTCTTCAGTGGTGGTCTCTTCGTTCTCAACAAGAGGACAGATAACAGCACGTTTTGCTTCAACATAGTCAAGACGAGCTTGATCGGAGAATGTATCATCTACTAAGCCACGTTTTAAAACAATTTGGTAATTTTCTTTATCTTCTAGCATGCTTTGCTCTTTTTTGGTTAAACCAGCAATGACATTGTTAATTTTTTGAATTGTCCCTAACGGACTCGCAAAATCAACTTTGATAGGATATGAATTAGCACCGACAATACTTAATTTCAATATCGTACCCATTTTGTATGGTTTTTCCATAGTCTGCATTTTCAATGCGAAACCACGATAAGTAGCCAGTGTCACAAGTTTTCGTTCTGGTGACACATTCATTTGCATGTCAAAGTGAAGTTGATTACCTGCAGCGTCACGTTTAGTAAACGTTTTGCCGTTACTAAAAGTCATTTCAAAACCGTCATTAACAACTTTTCCATCCTCATCAAGGACAGGTTCTAAACGATTGGCTTTAGCAGTGACTTTATCCTCACGAATTCGTTCAAGTCGAATATCAATCAATTTAAGGTTTTGTTTTGCATTGTCCATGCGGCGAATAGAGTCATGATAAGAACGCTCCCATGCTTTTCTGCGATTGACAAGCAGCTCATACTCATTATCGAGTTCCATCTTCAATTTAAGGTATGGATTACCAGTAGCAATCGCCTTAAAATCGGATGCTGTCATGGTTTGTTCATCAATATCCTCTGCAGCACGCACAGGATTGCGAGACGTCATAATTTGAGTGATATATTTGAGCTTTGTTTCTTGGATTTGCCATAAGTAGTTATCAAATGACCCAGTAGTGATATAGTGGAACACTTGCACTTTCTTATAGATATTACCTTGACGAACGATACGACCGTTACGTTGAATAATATCACTAGGCTTCCAAGGGACGTCTAAATGGTGTACAGCTTTCAAGCGACGTTGGACGTTAAGACCAGTACCACCTTTTTCAGTAGAAGCGATTAAAACACGAATTTCACCAGCATTCATTTGACGTGACAATTGAAGTTTAGCTTTTTTCGTATTGGCGTCGTGAATGAATGCAATCTCTTCTTCTGGGATACCACGCTCTACCAAAAGGTCTTTCAACTCTTGATAGATTGAAAATTGGTTAGGGCGAGGAGTTCCAAGGTCAGTAAAAATCATTTGTGTGCCACGGTGAGCCTGTTCTCTGTGATAGATAGCTTCTACTCTATCAACGACTTGCAACATCTTGTTATTGTCAGACAAGGTGTATTTTTTTTCGTTAAGGAGTCGCATATCAAGAGCCAACTTACGAGCTTCACTCGTGATTTTTAACATGTTGTCTTCTGTTGGATCTACAGAACGAGATTTGATTTTATCAGAACGCTCAACTAAAAGATTAAGGTATTCTTTTTGAGCGTCTGTTAATTCACTTTTAACAGCAATCTTTTCTTCTTCTGGAACAGGAAGGTCTAGGTCCTCAGTCATGGCAATATCGGTTGTGATACGATAAATAGCCATTAGCTCTGGTAGGTTGGTAAATTTAGAGAAACGTTTACGTGAGACATACTTATCACCTGTAGGGTTTAGTTCGAGACTATTTTCAATAATACCAAACGCACCGACCCACGCATCGAAGTTATCCATACCAAAGTCCTCAAGGACATCTGGTTGGATGTAGTTCATCATTGTGTACATTTCACTAATAGAGTTTGAAACTGGAGTACCAGTCGCAAACACAACATTGGTGTAGTTATGCTCTTCTTGAATAGATCGAATTTTCATCTCCATATCAATATTTTGTTGAGCAGTTGTATTACCAATACCAGCTACGTTACCTAAACGAGTTAGTGGACGTACATTTTTGTACTTGTGCGCTTCATCGACAAAAAGCATGTCAACACCGAGGGATTCAAAATCAATGAAATCATCGGTACGACTTTGTGAGCTGTCACGCACTTTCATCAACTGCGCTTCATAGTTACGCTCAAGAGCTTTCGCTTGCTTGTAGCTAATTCTATCATCGTTTTCTTCGGCATAGTCTAGGACATCTTGCATTTCAGCAATCTTATCATTCAAGAACTGTACTTGGCGCTCTTGAGAGACTTTGATTTTTTGAAATTGACTGTGTCCAATAACAATTCCATCGTAATCACCAGTGATGATACGAGAGATGAATAAGCGACGGCGTGACTTTTCGAAATCTTGTTCAGTTGTCACGAACACTTTTCGTGTTGGGAAGAAACGCATGATTTCTTGTCCAAACTGAGCAGTCAGACTAGACGGCACAACAAACATCGGTTTATTGATAAGTCCTAGGTCTTTCATTTTGAATGCTGCGCTTGTCATGGTAAGGGATTTACCACTACCAACCTCATGCGCTAATAAAGCACGCTTGTCCTCAATAATACGTTGTACTGCATTGAGTTGATGCGGACGAAGTTCAGCACCTTTGATGAGACCGTCAATTTTTAAGTGACTTCCGTCATATTGGCGATTGACACGACGATTAAAAGTATCGTTATAAGCTGCTTCAACAACTTTAACAAGTTCATCGTCCTCTTCAACAAATGACTTAAAGGCTTCTTGTAATTGACGTTCAGCTTCACGTAGGTTTGCTGTCGCAACTTCGTCAACGACACGTTTAGGTTCTTCAGTAGTTCCAATGTTCTTTGTGATAGTTGGCTGGTCAGAACCTAAGAGGTAGGTAAGAATGTCATGTCCACGTCCATACTTGGAGTTTTCACGTAGACCAAATTTGATGTTTCCTTGGCGGTTCATGATACGATTTACAAATTTTTGTTTAATCCCACGTCCAATTTTGGTTGTGGTAATAACGTTGTCACATGCTTCATCCTCAAACGTCATATCATGGGAGTCACCAAGCACTTTCCATGCAAAGTAACCCACAACTCGATTTGGAATCCATGCAGAACCGAGGTTAAAGGAAATATCAGTAATCAGGACATCTTCTGGGATGACTTGTTCAAATTGTTCCACATACCACTCCCAGTCAGCAGCATTGTCCCCTTTTTCTAACAGCGATTGAGCAATATCACGTTTTGTACGCACATCTCCGGCGAGTGCTGCGTCTTTTATCTCATATGCGATAACATTACTTTGTTGATACCACTCTACGTCTATCATAATCAAAGTTCCAAGCTCTTCGACCAAGGTGTCTTTAGTGCTGTTTGGATAAACAGACATCATGAGGTCAAAGTCAACGCCACGTCCTTCAGAGAGACTTGTCATTAGCGCTTCATAAGCACTATCAACAATTTTCAATTCTTTTTTAGGACGAACAAGCGCTTTTTTAAAGGCTTCTGACTTGATGTAGACAATTTTACTACTATCATTTTCGTCAAGCTCTTCTTCTTCCAAGCTCGCAATCAATGGATAACGGTCATCACGTTCAAACAACCGAGCGTTAGCAGCGAGATTGATAAAACCATATGTTGCCACAAAGTGGTCGTAGATGGTGTTTAATCTTGCTAGACGAGTTTGAAACTCATCTTTGTCATAATCACTTGTTGCTTGAATATCAATGACATCTTGATAAGCATTTTTAATCTTAATCATGCCAAGGATACGTGCATTTTCAGTTTTCTCAAGAGCTTTTTCGTAGAAGTATACACCTTTGTAAAGTCCTTTATTAGCACCTTTCGTTGATGGTGTAGGACTGATGTAAGTACTTGTTACGATACTGTCGTCTTTATCTCTAGCTTTTTCAAATTCTGAAATGACTTTATCAGAGTATTTCTTATCATAGTGAGAGAATACTCCATCTTTGTTTTGGTAAAAGACCATTTCAGCTGAACGACTAGATGGTCGGACACCTTCAGTATCACGATAGTAAATATTATTATTAGCGTCACAAGCGTACTCGTGCAAACGGATATTCAAGCGTTCAATAAGCTCAATATCTTCTTCTCCTACTAGTTCAACCACTTCAACATCGTTAGAGGTTGCCTTGGCTAAACCTTCAGCAAAGCAGAGATTTTTAAGAGCTTCATTTAAATCTTCCATTAGGTCGCTATCAGCATAAGGAGCAAGAGAAAGTGTTGCTCCGTTAAAGTAGCGGATAGTGTAGTTTCCAAGAACTTGTTCGTTCTCTTCACCTTCTTCTTTTCGGAAGTAAGTATTAACGAACACTCGTCCTTCTTCATCCAAATCACTCTTTGTTAAACCGAAATAAAGTTCATCGTTTGATTCAAGACCGTTCTTTTGGAAGAATAGAATATCACTTGTTACAGTTGTTCCTGCAATAGCACGAAAAGCGTTATTAGGTAAGCGTACACCACCAAGAAAGGCGATGTTGTTAGCATCCAGTTCACGTAGAACTGAGCCTGTTCTCTTATCAACTGTTCCTGTAGATGTAATGACAGCTACAACTCCTTTATCTCTTACCAAGCGAGTAGCTTTAGAAATAAAGTAATCGTGGATGAGATAAACCTTACCGTTTTCATTATCGCGGATACGAAAGTCTCCAAATGGAACGTTAGTAATCACAAGGTCAAATGGGCTGTCCTTAAAATCAACCGTTTCAAAGCCTTGGACTTTGATGGTTGCTTCTGGAAACAGTTGTTTAGCAATAGCACCAGTAATAGTATCTAACTCTATCCCATATAGGGTTGAGTTAGACATAATTTTTTCTGGCATCGTTGCAAAGAAGATACCAGTACCCATTGATGGGTCTAGGATGTTACCACCTTTGAAACCATCTTCTAGTAAATGCTCCCACATTTCACGAGCTATAGCAGGATCAGTGTAGTAAGCCGTTAGAGAAGATTGTTCCATTGCATGGTATTCTTCTTTGGTAACGAGCGCTTTTAATTCATTTCTTTCAGCTTCAAAGCGACTGCTGCGACTATCAAAGAAGTCGTTCGCTAATCCACCCCAGCCAACATAGCGAGCGAGGATAGCTTGTTCTTCAGCAAATGCTGTCTCTCCAGTTTCTTGGAGTTTTTTCACCAAGCGAATCGCTTGCATGTTAGCTTCGACTTTTTCAGCCTTAGTTTTTGGGAATGTAAAAGCGTCAGTCATTTTAAAGTTTGTCATGTTGTTTTCCTCCATAAATAAAAGAGTAGCGTTGCAACTACTCTATATTTCTCTAAAAATGTTTTTTCTTCTAAGTTAGTATTAGTATGCGACCCCCTTCTTATTAGCATAGGCTAAAAACTGTTCAGAAGCTTTTTTAGCTTCGTCAGAAGGTGCATTGTTGTGTGCTGCACGAAATTGGATAATGTGTCCTTTGTGCATTTCTAAAGTGTAGAGAGGTGTATCAACTTGCTTGTCATCACGCACAAAAATGATACTCGTCTCCCCCTTAGCATGTCGTGACGTGTAAGAACCAACACAGTGATGAAGCGCCTTGCCTTCCTCTTTAATTTCAGACAAGTCTTTAGGGACAACAAAACTATAATGGTCAATAGTGGTTTCTAGCTTCAAGAGTTCATGCAAGCGACTTTCAACATAGTCGTTTTGTGCAATGCTCTCTTTAGCAGCATTATAGTTTTCTATTGCTTCATCATGAGCTGCCTTAAAGTCTTTAGGTAATACGATACGGTCTCCACAAAAAGCGATACCGAGCTTTTTTAACATATTCTGATAATCTTTGTATTCACTCGCACATACCTGCTGCTTAACTACCCAGTTTTGAAAACGAGTCAGTTTAACACTATCTGGTATGCAGCTAAGCGTGTATTCAACACTTTCTTTATCATGAATAGCAATGTCGTAAAAGAAACTTTCGACAAAGCCATCAACACAAACACCAAGGATAGCTTTCACTTCTTCTTGCAATTTAAACTGTCTAAAGGTAATATCAGTATCCCTTAGAGCAGCCTTGTTCCTGCGTAAAAAGTTCATGGTTAAGCGACTCATGTTAGTGTGTTGGTGGTATTGGCTTCGATAACTGTATCCCCAAACAAGTTTACCTATCATACTTTTAAGCATGCCACGTGCTTTGATTTTTTGAGCGTACTCAATGCGGTCTCTGTATTTCAAGAGATAGTTTAACATGAGAAAGAAGTTAATTTCATAGTTTTTAGATAGTGCTTCTAAATCAATGTATTTCAATCCCTCAAATTTTTGAAACTGCTCTGCAAGTTCATTTGTTAAGCCATAATGGCGAAAGTCTTTAAACTTGTTAGAATAAAAGTAGCAGTCAGAATATGGACCGCAAAAGAGTCTTATGCAAGCTAGACCATCAATATAATGACCGTTTGAAAGGTGCATTTTACGAACACCATCAATAGTATATTGTTCAAAGTTGAATAGCTTAAACTCAAAATCTTCTTTTCCGTCTCTAACATATTGATAAACTTTATAGGTTTGAAACTCAATACGTTTGGTGGTTACACCTATCCATACGAAATTATCGACAGCAGAATAAAAATCAAATCTTGTGTTTTTCCGTAGTTTCTTTTCTACAACAGTAGAATATTTAGAACGTAAACTTGAAATACGACGTTCGTTAGTATTCTCCCATATGTAGACTGGAAACTTTTCTTTTGCAGCTTCAAAAAAGCGCTTAGGTGCTTTAAGGCGGTTCTTAACTAGTGTGTCATTATCAATCATCATTATACAATCCTCTATTGTTCTATTTCTAGGTTTACATTAAAGTTCACTTGTATCAAAAAGAGAAATTTCTTCAAACTCTTTCTCTTTTGCTTGCTTAGATTTTGTTTTAGCTTTAGGTTTGTCCCCTTGTAGCAATTCATCAATGGTTTCTTGGTAAGTTTCATCAGAAGCAGTCTTTTTAAGTCCTGCGAGATAATCTTTGTACTTTGGATTTTCTTCCAAGTCTTTGATTTTTCTCTCACGCTCTTTAGCAAGATATTCTTCTGAGGTTGGATTGATTCTTACTTTTGGCTTTTCCTTTTCAGGAAGTTTTTCCATAGTGAAATAATTACGCACCCAACCAAATACCGTTATAGAGTCAATCATAGCTCCCTCAACCAATGGACCTCCACTGTTCATCCTGGTAGCTTGTTTTACAGCTTTGTCCAAAACAAACTCTTCTGCTCCAGCAATGGTTCTATCGTCTTTAAGGATACCTGAAACCAGTTCAGCGTCATCCATTTGAGTACAGAGCCAATTGTGAAAAGAATCTTGGTAGGCTGAATGCTCCTTAGACATTTCCTTTAGCATTTTATCTTCAGCAAGAATGATGTTAAATTCGTCCACAGCAGTTACTTTCTTAGTTACATTTTCCATCTTGTTTTCCTCCATTACAAAAGAGACTAGCAGTCAGCTAATCTCTTGTTTTACTATTTTAATTGTTACTTTCTTTTTTCTTCTCTAATAGCACAAAATTCTCACCTGAGTTATCCCAAATGTAGTATTCATCAACCAAATCTTTGATGACCGATAGATTTTTGATAGACCTAGCGTAACGTTTCCTTATCACATCTTCTGGAATACCGTGACCTCCAATACTAACACGGTGATGAACACGTGCAATTGAAGTTTCGACATTATCCAAAAAGACATAATGCAGAATAACTCTATAGCCTAACTTATGTGCTTTAGCAATACGATTTATGTGACCTCGAGCATTGCCAGGTGAACTACACGGCACTAAAGTACCGTGCTTCAGGGAACAGCGTTGCTAAATGATGAGACAATGCTCATCTTAGTCTGACACGCCTATCTTACCAAGGCTGGTACATCAACCTATATGTTTTTTACTTAGGTTAACGTGGCAAGTCCACGGTTGAGAATGTTTCTGGCTGCATTGATGTCTCTATCATGATGAGTACCACAATTAGGACAGTTCCATTCTCGAACAGACAGTTCTTTCTTTCCAGAATTATAGTAGCAATGTGAGCATTCTTGGCTAGTATAGTGAGCTGGCACAACAATCAGTTGTTTTCCATACCACTGGCACTTATACTCAAGCATGCTTCTAAAAAGATACCAAGCACTATTAGCGATAGACTTAGCCAGATGATGATTCTTCATCATGTTCTTAGCTTTTAAATTCTCGATCACAATCACATCGTAGTCTTTAACTAATTGTGTGGTAATACGATGAATGTAGTCTTTACGCTTATTGGCTATCTTTTCTTGATAGCGTGCTTTTATCTTCTGCGCTTTTTGCCAGCCATTAAAGTCTTCTAGTTCACGTGGGATAAGCACCTTCTTGTTCTTATCCATAGCAACTTGTACCTTGGCTTGGTGCAACCGTCTACTATATTTCCTTTGCCACTCAATGACTTGGCTTTCGTCATAAGCAGAAGAAAATTTAGCGAACTTGTCGCCAGTAGATAGGATAGCAAGGTCAGAAACACCAAGGTCAATCCCTACTGCCTTATCTGTTAGAGTGAAGCGCTCTTTTTCTGGACAATCCATTTGGAGACTAAGATAGTACCTGCCACTAGGTTCTAGTGTTACCGTATAGCGTTTCACTAGACCAGTTAAACGTCCTGTCTTAGAACTTTTAATAGCTCCTAGTTTGGGGAGTTTAAGTGACCTGTGCCCTAAAATAGACAAACGTGCTTTACCAGTATAGGCTTGCTTAGGATAGCGCCTCGACTTGAAGTTAGGCTTACCAAAGTGTTTAGGATTTCTAAAGAAATTCCTCCATGCTTTGACAAGTTGGTCATTATCTACCTGTAAGCTAGAACTGTCACTCTCTTTTAAGTGCGGATACTCTGCTTTTAAACAAGGTAAGAGATTATTTAAATCGTAGGTATTTAGAAACTTACTCTCTTTATTGTTCTTATAGCGCTCATTGATGAGGTTGAGCATAGTATTCCAGACAAAGCGAGAGTTCCCAAAGTATTGTCTCAATTGTTTTTCTTGTTCCTTGTTAGGATACAAGCGTAGTTTAAGACCGACTAGCATAGTTTTCTCCTTTCTTTTAGGTTGTTACTATTATATCATCGGATACTTCTAACTACCAAGCCAGCTGGACGATACTATCCTACGAACTTCGCCTTACTTTATCAGCAATTCATCCCACAACTAAGTAGTGGGTTTTCTTGCTTGCAAGGCTCTATAAAGTGGTTTCGATATGAAAAGACGCTCTTTGATTAAAAGCGTCTTTTATCATTTCGACCTCTATACGCATTGCTTTGGATGTATCCTTCTTATTTCTCCAGTCTCCACCAAATTTACGAAGTATTTCATCTGCATTCAATCGAATGCTATCCTCGAACCAAAAAGGTGAAACTTTATAGAGAGTGCTTTTCCCAGCACCGTTGATACCAGCCACAATAATGAATTAAGGTTTTTTGCTCATATAGTAAACTCCTCTGATTGAATAACTTCACGTTGACGTGTCTGCATTTTGTATATAAGAATAGCTTCTAAAAAGTCTCTTTGCACAAAGTCTTTTTCATTGCTATAGGCTTCAAATACCAACTTATCATCCAATTCTAGGGTTTGTTGTTTAAGCTCCTCAATTGTCATCAGTATTTCCTCCACGGTTTTGTTGCTACTATTATAGCACAAAAGTGGGATGAAAAGATTTTTTAAAGCAGCATTAGTCATATTGTTTTCCTCCATAAACAAAAGAGACCAGCTGTATGCTAATCTCTTGTTTTACTATACAATTTTTAAATCAGTAGTTAGCCACTTTCTTTACTCCTTGCATTGA
This sequence comes from Streptococcus hyointestinalis, assembly GCF_900459405.1. Classification (NCBI taxonomy): domain Bacteria; kingdom Bacillati; phylum Bacillota; class Bacilli; order Lactobacillales; family Streptococcaceae; genus Streptococcus; species Streptococcus hyointestinalis. The sequence goes on along the minus strand of NZ_UHFN01000002.1, from coordinate 168,910 downwards.
CTTCGTTTCATCTAAATAGCTTTCAATTAAATCTGGACGACTGATTATAGCTTTTAAAACGACGTTTTCTTCCTTGCTTGGTAGGTCACCAATTTCGAGAATTTGTAACCAAAGTTCATCGATAGAAGTAATGGTAGCCAGCTGTTTTAGTGAAAGACCAGTTTGTTTACGAAAATTAACAATGTCTTGAGGTGACACCAAATTGTGGCGCTCACGATAAAGCTCATGAGCTTTAATAGTCATTGCTTCGTACAATTCTTTATCCGGTACTTCCTCACCTGTCTCTTTATCAAAACGAAGCGGACTAGTTACTTCTACTGGTTCATCTCCAAAGTAAAGTGTGTAAGTTACATCTTTAACAATTGTTTCCATTTCTGTTTTCCTCCATATTACAGTAGAACTATAATCAATGTTTAGAGTGATGAAATGAGATAAATTTAACCAATTCTATCCCTTTTTCTACAACAAACTTAAACTTTATATAAAATGCGTGCCCATTTTTGGTAATAAAAACAAATATAAACTCACCTGAACCATTATGATCAAGTTCTTTCTTGTTAAAATCACCCACTGTTAGATTAGCAACAACAAATTTGATAATTAAAGGTTCGGCAGGGGTTTTACCTTTCCCCCTAGCCACCGCATAAAATTCGTTATTTCTGACCTTTCTTTTTAGCTTGAGCAGCAACTCACGGATCTCGTGTCTCTTCACCTATCTTTCCTCCTTATTGTATCAAATCTTTAGGACTTTTTCTATTTAAACAAGTTCGGCGTCTAAACAGAGATAGTAAGGCGACGAGAAGCGTGTGATATATCTTCCGATGTTGTTCTACATAATTCATATTGTTTTCCTCCATTTCAAAAGAGACTAGCTGCTGGCTAACCTCTTATTTTTACTATTCAATTGTTGTTTAAGTCCTTTATCTACGGATTTTTTAGCAAGTCTATCAGCTTCTTCGTTCCACACAATTCCGCTGTGACCTTTGCACCATTGAATCTCTAAGGCCAACTCCTTTCCATTTTTCTCGAACATATGTATGACTTGAAATAAGTTTGCATAGTACCAGATCCATTGGGGTTTCTCTAACCTAGAAGTTAGTTTTAGCCTTTTGAAGTGACCCTTTGGTTTCTTTCTGTATCTCAGTAGATAGTGGAAATATTCTAACTCTTGGTAGTCCGTCATGATTTTAACGTTTACCTTAACAATATTTGCTGTTTTACAAATATATTTAAGTGCGTTAATCACAGGAACTAGCTCTGCGCCTAAAGAGTTTATTAGTCCTTCTTTTTGATTTGGAATAATACCTCTACCTTTGGTAATGATTTCACCATTATCATTAAGGACGATATACGCAGATGCAGCATTAGTCTTTTCGCCTTTAATCTTTTTAAAAGACCCATCAGTGAAAATCGTATAGGACACTGCTTCTTTAACAATTGTATTCATGTTGTTTTCCTCCATAAACAAAGAGACTAGCTGTTTGCTAATCTCTTGTTTTTACAATTTCATAGTAATTCAATATCACTATCATGTCGTCTTGACACGATAGACATGTTTCATGCAAAAAGTTACGTTCACTGTCCCATTCCTTTAGACCACGATAATAGAAATACTTCTTATCATCTGTGATGATAAATGGGATATGAGAATAGCGCAGCAACTCTTTAAATAGTATCAATCTTCCAACACGACCGTTGCCGTCTTGAAATGGATGGATACGTTCAAAAGCTACATGAAAGTCAATCAGATCGTAGACAGTTTTGCTGCTTGATTTAGCATACTCATCCAGCAACTGCCCAATAGCTTCTGCTACTGCTTCTGGTGGGGTTGTTTCCCTGTCTCCTACTTCATTAGGATACTTTTTGTAATCACCCACCACAAACCAATCCTTTTCAGCTTGACTTGTATTTGACTTTAAAAGAACATGGATATGTTTTATCCAATCTTCTGTCAAAGAAGAGTTTACCGTATCTAAGACATAATCCACTGCTCTAAAATGATTTCTTGTTTCAATAATATCGTCTATAGGTAGTGGCTGCTCATCTTCGAAACCGATGGTATTCGTGTCAAAGATAAATTGTGTCTGTTCTTTAGATAAACGACTTCCTTCAATCCTATTGGAATTGTAAGCAAAGTTTATTTGGATACGTCTGTAAATACCGTTTTTGATATTTACTTCTCTCTCATCTTTAATGCGCTCTAGTAACTTTTGAACAACAGTATCGTTACTTGTTTTTGTCATGTTTTCCTCCGAGTCTATAGTTCTATTGTACCATAACCCACAGGCTAAAAATCAAATAAAGAGAGTTGCTCACCAACATTAGTTGGTTCAACTTCTTTAGTGAATACGTGATAACTTACTGCAACTGCTTCTACCTTCTCAATATCGTTATCCTCAACAGAATAGAACTTTTGTCTTTCCTCAAAGCCATCAAAATAACTTTCAAAGAAATGATAAACTTTACCGATAAAATGACTAAAGGCACGATATTCAAGACCAGCGTAACCTTTGCTTTCACCATTAGGTTTACCATTTTTGGTCAGTTCTGTAGTTGAGTCAATTTTGAAATGCACCCACAATTCAAAAGCACGAGCAAATACTTCAGTAGGAGTCGTAAAGTAGTCCCACTTCTTTTCAACAGCTTTTGCTTCAAAAGATTGAGTATCCGTTATCAATTCATGCAAGCCTTCTTCATAAAGAGAGCGAATCTCTCTAAATGCGCTATTAGAAACGCTTATGGTTTCTTCGTTTTCTTGATAAGTAAAGTCTAAATAATGACCATACTCATGAATAAAAGAGTTCGTAGAACGAACATCAACCGCTAGGATGTTAGCATGTGGGTAGTAAAGCCCAGTAGCTTTATGTTTTCCTAGCTTACGCATCTTAAATTCCGGTTCTTGCTTAGAGTGTGGCAACTTGTTACATAGTTTGAGCCAATCCTGCTCAATTTCATGAAAGACTTTTTTATCAAAGTCTTTACCTTGATATTTTTCGGTATCAATCTCGCACTTTCTAAAACCAGTCTGATTAAAGATTGTGTGATTGTTTACTTCTTCATCTTGGTAAATCTTATCACTTGTAATAGTTGCTATAGTCTTTTCTGAAGCGGCAGCAAAAAGTGCGTTCAAAGAAGCGGAAAATGCTTCTTGATAGTTTTTTCGCACCCAGTTACCAACCATTACATAGCAATCATGACCTGAATAGTTCACTTTATAGTCCTCACAGCTCAACATAAGTTGAAAATAACTGTAAGAAACACAAGAATAGACTACACCAGGCTCTTTTTGCTTTTTGTAATAGTATCTTGTCGCTTCATCAAATCCCTTAACTTTGTAAACAGTATCATCAAAAATAAGACGGTACTCTTTATCGTGACGAATATTATCAAAGCTAGACACATCAATGACTAAAACAGGCAAATCAGATAAGACTCGTGTTGGTTCATCATCTTCTACCACTTGATCAATGTTTGTCTCCCTTGAAATGAGATAAGTAAGATATTTTTGGTGTTCTTCAGGTATAGCATTAAAAGTCGTGAGACGAATAACGCTACGCACTTTTTCACTAGCACTCTTTAGCAAACTAAAAATATCTCCGATACCCACTAGAGAAGTATCATCTTTTGAAGCAGCTCTTACTTTACCCATGTATGTTGCAAATTTCTTTGCGACTTTTCTCGCAGAATCATCAACCTTAAAAGTTGGGAAAGCGATTTTTTTTGTAGTTACAGTTTCAGCAGTTTTCACTAATAGATTAGCCATATTGTTTTCCTCCATTTACCTCTTTTACTATTTCATGAAATAGTGATTTACGTATTTGTCAAAATAGGTATTTACATATTTCTATTGATTGTTATTTGTAGTAGAGCACGTAAGTGCTGCCTAATTGAGTTGACACGGTGTAAACGATACAACAGTCATTAGGACATTCACTTAGCATTGCCCAATGTAAGTCATCCAAATGTCCTTTCAAACGAAAACATGCGTCCTCAAAGGATAGCATGTCGATGTCTGTTAGGTTTAGATTGAACTGACTAAGATAGTCTACAATTACTTGTAAGACATTTAATTCAATAGCATTCATTTTGTTTTCCTCCACGACTAAAAAAGAAAGCTACTGAACCATAACTTTCCCTTAGTCTTTCGTATAACTTTTAATCTTGATTGTTTCTGTTTCTGAAGCTTCAGATAACAAAAAGTCATCGAGTCCTTTACCTGTTTCCCAAGTGAGGACGCTTGAGACAAGCCCTTTATCAAAAGTAAGATAATGAACCATGTCATCTAAGCGATCAAATACAGAATCGTTTTCTACAAAGTCTTGGTCAAAAGCTAGATATGCTTCTTCAAACTTGTATTTGATAATTTTATCAGCTACTGGTTTCCATGATGAAACACCTGCCATAGCCACAACGAGAACAGAGCCTAGTGGAGCTAAACGTGATGTTGGTGCTACAGAAGCAATGATGTCTCCTTTTAGCAATCCTTCAGTCACAATAACCTTATCCACTTTACCCATAAGGTAAACACGACTTTTACCTTGTTCATCAAATTTAGCTTGCGCCAAGACATTATCTGGAAAAGCGAAATGTGGAACTGATTTAGCACTAGTACCACGAGTCTTACCAGATGATGAAACAAACACATATTTAGGACCTGTTTTGATTTTAAAGCTAAAGCCGTTATCAAAGAAAACTTCGTGTTCAGTCGTTGTACCTTCACAAACAACCTCAAAGTTTTCCTTTGTGTAAACACGGTAATTAAAACCATCTTCAGCTTTTTTTACACCAACACGATATGTTGACTCAAATTCTTTATCGATAGTTGCATAGGTTTTGATTTCACTATCATCAAGACGAACTTGCATGCCAACAATTTGACCCCAGTCATTGCGACATGGGATTAAAATACCAAACGCAGCGTTAAAACAAGGTGTTTGCATTTGTTCATCGTAAGAGAAGCCAGGAACACCTACCCAAGCGTCACGAGAAAGACCATTTTTTTCAAATAAATCTTCCCAAATAGTTTTGATAGAGACGATTTTGCCATCTTCATCACGTTCGATTTTTGCCACCTGACGGCTGTGTGTTGCTTTAGTTGCTGACGCATAACCACGTAAAGCGATTTGCTCAGCGGTAAGACCACGTTCTGCTTTTAGGTGTACGATATGCTCTTTGGTTAAACCAAAAGTTGCAATCACAAGTGAGTACACTTTGTGTAGAATGTAAGCTGGTGCTAGCTTTTCTCCCTCAGACACTTCAAGATGAGAGAAGTCTACTTTAGCGCCACCAGTCAGTGTGTAAAGTGTCCCTCCCATAAAACTTGGAAGGCTGTGGTCAATTTGACGCATACAAACCGCTTTAGTTTGTTGCATGTTAAAAGCGCACCAGTCAGCCTTGCCACAAATAGGGCAAGGGTAATCACGACTAACTCGCACCCAAGTTGTAGATCCTTTTTTAGTTTTAAAAGTTTTCATTGTTTTTCCTCCATACGTCATTTGACGTTTACTCTATTGTTTTATCTCACGAGCAGCAGTTCCGACCACCTAGCCGTTTGTACTGTCCGTATGCTAACAAAAAAACACCCTTCAGTCCTTCACTAAAGAGTGTTTCTTCCATAACGACACCAAAAGTAATAAAAAAGAACGCACGAAAAACAGTCTCACTTTCCCTCTTTTTAAAAAAGGAAAAATGGACTTCGCTTAATCGCCCTTTTGTCGTTCTTACAAAAGAGATAGCCAATTAAGCCAATCGAACGTTCCTCAATTTCTTACTTTTGGTCTAAACGAAGTTTCTTGTACATTATTTCAACCGCTAAGCTCCGAAAAACGTGTCTACTAAAAGACCGCTGAAATAACTCCCCTGTAAAGCTATGCTTAGTTCGTCTAAACACATCCTATACGCTTTACGAAAATCCTTCTTGAAGAGCACCTGCTCTTCTTGTGCCTGCAAGGAAACCGCACAAACTAAATAAAACTATTTAATACCTTTATTATACCACTTAATAGCTGTTTGACAAGACTAAAAGCCACAGGGTACACCTTGTGGCTTATCGTACTATTGTCCTACATCCTTCTTAATCGACTGAACAGGAGCGTTAAATTGGTATGAGCCGTCCTTGACAGCTTTGATATTCTTTTTGAGATTATCTACAATGCTTTTTACAGTAATAATATTATCTTTAGCTGTTGCTATCTTCTTCTCTTTATTGTTGATACCATCTTGCACATCATCAATATCATCTTGTTTTTTGTCTAGTTCGCTTCCAACAAGGTATTGAGCTTCACGTTGTAACTGTTCAAGGGTAGCTGTATCTTCTGTAATACTGCTTTGTAGTTTAGTAATAGCATCATTCAATCGAGTGATCTGCTCCTTTTGGAATGTCAATTCTTCGTTGAAAATTTTCAAGGCAAATTTTTCACGTGATAAATTTTCTACCTTCTTGTATTTTAAGTTACCACTTTGAGCTGTAACATAGAAGTCAACATATTTGAGGACATCGCTATCACTCGTACTAGAGCTGCTTGTCGTCGCCTTGGCACTACTTGCCTTATACTCATCGTAATCTTTGATAGTAACATCAACTTCATCATCAGAAGCTGTATCATTCTCGACTCGAAGTACCAACGTCCCATAGTTGGATGGTACATTTCTTACTACTACTGTCACTTTATTATCTGTCAAAGGAATGACATCCATAACGACTTCACTTGCATCAACACTAGGTGGTGTATAGATGTTCCATTTTAGATTATTGGCATTTATCCCTTTTTGGATACTAGAAGTTGAATCGCTAGTTTCAAATTCTAATACCATAATACCGTTATCTTTAGAATAGATTTGTGTAGTAAGAGTCATTTCACCTGTACCGTTTTCAAACTTATGTTCAGTTGCAAGCTGATCCTTAGTATACGTTACCCTTGTGGGAGCTGTTACACCTCCTATCACAAGCAAAATCAGAGGGATAAGCATGGCATAGAAAATAACCGTCTTTCTAAGCAATACCTTTCTCCTTAGAGCTTTTGAAACTGCGTTTTCAGTAAAGATATTTCTAAACCAATTTCCTATCTGCTCTGTTCTTGTCGGTGTAGTGACTTCATCAAAATCATTGTTATTCATAAATTCCTACCAATTCAAATTTTGTTTATTTAATTTTACCTCTAAAACGGCTTTTTGGATAGACTACCATAACCCTACTTCTGCACTACTTTCAAAACACTAAAAAATCAGCAAATTATGATTTGCCGATTTTGTTACATCACTATTTTAATATGTCATCTCTTTATTGATTTCCATCTGGTATGAGTTGAGGTGGTATGAAAGGGATTTCACCATTACTCTTTAATTCATCAGCTGCAGCTAGAGGTGTTTGATTGGTTTTGATCGCCCACTCCATAACAAGAGAAACGTAATCATTGGTCTTGCTTTCCTCTAATCTCCTTTGATTGATGGTTTCTTGAATTTGAAGAGCTTCGTTTTTAGCTAATAACTCTTTTGAAGACTGTTCAATAAAAGTCAAAGTAAACCCAATTACTCTGCGCCCGTTCATTTCTTTCTTGATAGTTACCGTAACTGGTTGATGTTCCTGTAACTTTTCAATACCTCGTTTAAGTGCATTACTTTTAATTTTAGCGGCAGTCCATTTCTTCTGCTCTTTTTCATCAGTTGCTTTTTCGCTACCTAGCAGCCAAACTCGCCACTCCTGCAAACTTGCAGAAATTGTGGTAACCTTTTTATTGCCATATTGGAACGAGCGCCAAAGATTACGCAAAATTTCTTCGTGCTTTGATGTTGATTTTTCTGACTCTTTGTAAGTTGAAACGAAGAAATTACCATCTTTAAGTTCATAAAGAAACGGAGCTAGTTTCTCATTAAAAGAAAATGCAAACTGTCTGCTTAACTTCTGCGAGCCCTCGACATCAGCTTCTGAGTTCAGAAAAACAAAGTTTTCAAATAGACTAACAAGGTTGTATCCGTTAATAATTTTTCCGTTTAGCTCCATCTCGAAAGGAATCAGAATATTAGTTTTTTCTTTGAGAAATTTCAAGCGTTTGATGAAGTCATCATAGTTAGTTCCCCCATTTGAAATACCCATAGTCTTAAACATTTCAGCAAAAGAGGTAATATAAACCTTATCTTTATCATAGACTTGAGACTTTTTAATAAACGTCAAAAAATAGTTAAGTAGTTTCAAATCGCTTTTTTTCAAATTACCATAACATTGAGCTAGGATATTAGCTTGGAACATTGAAAAATTTCGTCTTTTTTTAATAGCGTCAACAAAACTTTTGTTATCATTGTATACCCTGAGTGAATTTTTCTCCACCTATTCCCACTCCCTTCTTATTGTCTCAAAATACATACATATATGTCTCACGAACTATCTCATATAGACTATAATATCATTTTTTTGAGACATTTCCTAGTTTTTTTGAGAAAAAAATTCTTGATGAAACACTTTACCGACCTTAGTTCGTACCTTTTGAGACATTTAAAATCTTTTTCGTAGTGTTTGAGACACTTTGGAGTAGGTTTTCGTAGTATTTGAGACTATAAATCGTACTTAATGAGATAGTTTGAGTTATTATCGTAGTATTTGGGATATTTAATCGTAGTGTTTGAGACACTACTTTTTCTTTTGGATGGTATTCGTAGTAAATGAGATACTTCATAATTCGTTTCGTAGTAATTGAGACAGTTTACTGCTAATTAGTCGCACCTTTTGAGACAAATAGAGTTTTTATCGTAGTAATTGAGATACTTCATTGCTAATTTCGTAGTGTTCGAGACAGAACTTCGTAGTATTTGAGATACTAAACCAAAGTATCGTAGTGTTTGAGATATTTTGTCGTAGTATTTGAGACACTTTCTTGCTATTTTGGGGGTATCGTAGTAAAATGGATTTATAATCGTAGTATTTGAGACGTTTTTTCGTACCTTTTGGGACTTTTAGTCGTAGTATTTGAAGCGGATTATCGTAGTAAATGGTCTGTTTAGTCGCAGTATTTGAGATTTTTGACGCTGAAATCCATTGATTTGAGTGGCTTTTTGGAAGCGACAATACTAATAATACTAATAATACTAATAATACCTATAATACTCTTTAAATACGTTTCCCTTAATATCTAACTAGAAAGTGAGGAAAATGTAATGGCAACAAACAAAAATACTTTAAAAAACATCTACCTGCTACTTGATAGATGTCCAGATTTTGTAACTACTTATACTTTACACTATCATGAAGATTACAACACAATTAAACAGAATTTCTATCGAAGACTAGTTGAAATAGAGAAATTCCTTAACTTTTATCGTCAGAACGACTTAGAAGAAAAACCATTAAAAGAATTAACACAAACAGATATTGAAAAACTTCCCATAACTACTATTCAGCGATATATTTCTACTTCTACAGCTAAACAATCCAGCTTAAAATTTACTATTTCTGTTTTGTCTTCTTTTTGGAGCTACTTCACCAACTACTCTTTTACTGTAGAAAGAGGAAAACCTCTTTTTTATCGTCATGCTTTTGATGAATGGAAAATTGCTTATAGTGACACATACACTAATATAAAAAACGATGTTAAAGTAACCTCAAATAAATACCAATCTTACTTAAACAAGGAGCAACTTATAAAACTTTTAGATTATATTGATAACTCCTATATTCTGACCCTGGACACCGATAAAAAGGTAGAAAACTGGAACAAAGATAAAGAGAGGTATCTAGCTGCATTTGCCTTTATAATCGGTACTGGTGTTTCTTTGGAAGAACTTGTTACCATGACCATGCGAGATGTAGATATGCGAAAAAAAGAAATCAAAGTAACACGTGATGGGGAGACAAAAATTATCACTGTCTTAGACTTCTGCATACCTTACATTTCTAATTATATGTCCTATAGACGTAAATTATGGAATGATAATACTAGACAGTCAGCTTTATTCATTAACCAAAAGGGTGAGACAATCAGCACTAACTTCTTTACAAGTGTTATTCTTCGTGTTGGTAAAACTTATCCCAAACCACTTTCTGTTAGTATTTTAAAAAATAGCCACGCTTATGTTTTGTACGAAGAAACAAATAACTTGTCACTATCAAAAGAACAACAGGGGCTCAAAACACTAACAGCATTTGAAAAGTTTTTAATTTAGCTGCAAATACAGAAATACCCATTTAACAAAATATATATTTCTATATTTAGTGAAATAGGTATTTTGGTAAATTACTACTTCATGACTACCACATCTATGGTAGTCTTTTCTTTTTGATGTTTTCAGGTAGAATTGAAAGAGACGAAATATTATAAGGGGTTTAATATTATGGGAAATAAAAACAGGGGTATATTCTCCTCATGTATGAGCGTTATCATCAGTCTTATAATTTCAATCATTCTCATAGCTGGTGGAATCGGCTATGGTATGTCGCATGGTGTAGACGTAGGCAAATTATTTGGTAGCACCTTCTCTTTTTTGACTAACGGACTAAAGAGCGAAGAAACCCTAAATAATACTAAATCTGTTCTATCGAGTGCAGCTCAAACTGCTTCTTCTGCAATAGATACAGCAACTAATACTGTTACATCAACAAAGAACTACAATAATTACAAACCTTTTTCTTTTACTGGTAGTAAACAATTTGAGAACGGAGATTTTGATTCTTTGGGACGAGCAACCTATGGTCATATTCAGTTAAAGTATTCAGATAAACCTAACAGCGACAGAGAAAGTAAAATTACCTATGATCCGGTAGGATGGCATAACTACAAGTTAAAATATAAGGACGAAAACGGAAATACTAAAGAAACGTGGTTAATGAATAGAGGTCATCTAATCGGATATCTCTTTTCTGGTTTGAATTCGGAAGGAAAAAACCTTGTTCCGATGACACGCTATCTAAACGCTGGTACAATCAACAGTAACAAAATGGATAGCAACAATCCATATGGCATGTTATTCTATGAAACCGCCTTAAACAATTGGCTAAAAGCAAACAAAAATAGTTACTTAGACTACTATGTTGTTCCTAATTACACTGGTAACGAATTATTACCTAGAACTGTCAGCCTATATTGGACAGGATTTGATAATAAAGGTAATCAAGTTAAAGTCTTATTATCAAATATTGGTCGTGCTACCTACAATGGCTTAGTAGGAAGTGTAACACTAGATAATAATTCAGAAAACGCTATAATAAATTATGCTGATGGAACAGCAGCTGGTAAATACAAATAAAAAGCACCAATGGTGCTTTTTATTTTTGTAAATATCTAAATAGATATTTAGCTACACATACATTTACTATAATATCTATTTATTCTATTTCTTGGAGAGGGTCTCCTGTAGTATAGTCAAATAGTTGCTCACCATTGTGCAAGTCTTGGTAAATCAAATCACTAAGATACATCCCAAAAGACATTTTTTTTGAAATTTTCCCTTCAATCTGCTTTATTTTGAAACTCATTTCTGCTTCAGTTAGTACAGTAGAAACAAGTCTAGTTGTTTTAGTTGTTGTAGCGTATCCCTTTTTACGCATATCAGTAGTTGTCGTATTATAGTTTCCGCTGTCTCTTGTTTTATCATTAGTTTGTTGTTTTTTACTTGGAGCTTCTACAGAAATATCTTCTCCTAGAGACTTACTAATTTTATCTTTTTTAATTTCAAATGCCATTCTGCATACCTTCTTTCTTATGCTGCATCAACAATCGCCTGCATTTCATCAATGCTTTTATTAAGAGCTTTAAAAAAGTCTTTATGCTTGCTGTACGTTACACTATCTTCCATCATGTCCATAATGGTATTATCTTTTGTCGCTTTATTCAGAAGTTCTTTTTGTGGGATATAACTAATAACGTTGTCATCTTTTTCTAACGCTTCTAGCAACTCAGTTGATTTATTAGTGTTGTGCTTAATCATATTTGGTAAGAAGTATAATTTAGCGGTAATAAGAGACTCACGACTTGGGCGTACAATTTCTTCTTTTCTGTAAGCCTCAAGACGAACCTCTAAGTTCACCTTTGAGTCATATGCAAAATCACTTGGGATAATAGGACTAAATAAGACATGGCTAACAGCGATTGCATTTTTAGTTGCAATTCCAAAATCTGGTCTGCAGTCAAAAATTATATAATCATATTCAATTAAATTCATCTTTTCAACATTAAGATCTAGCCAGTCATATAGAACCATATTTTTATTTGGGTCAGTTTCAAGCTGACGTTCTGCTTCATCTAATCGCATTGAACCAGGGATAAGATCAATATTAGGTGCGACATTAACTATCTCTACCTCACCAGTTTTTGTAAAAATATTTGCAACTGTGCCGCTATCCTTATAAACATCATAATAGTGAGATAAATTGCATTGGTGATCAAAGTCGACAAAAAGCACTCTTTTTCCTTTTTTTGCAAAACCTTGCCCAGTGCAAAGACCGTCGGTTGTTTTGCCAACTCCACCTTTAAGTGCAACAAAACTAAGTAATTTCATTTGGTTCTCCTTTTTAATTAACACTTGTACAAATAGATATTCAGCTACATGGGTATTTGTACGATTATAAAATGTGTAAATAACCATTTAATAAAATATACATTTTACTATTTATAGAAATATCCAAATAGGCATTTAACAAAATAGTCATTTACTAGTGTTTTTATTATAACAAATGTAATTACTTTTTGCAATATATAAATATATATTTAGGTAAATATATAAACGTAGATTTACTATTATGCTATGTCGTCAGGATAGTGATTAGATTTGTGGTGATGCTAGAACGAAAAAGACTAGATTCAAGTGCAACGAAATAAACATTTACACAAATATGTATTTAGATAAATATATATTTGTGTAAAGTATTACTCTGGCATTAAATCTATTTAGTATTTGCGAAATTGTAAAAATACATATTTAAGTAAATAGATAATGATATATATTTATCTAAATACCTAATTACACAAATATTTTTTTAAATAATTCCACAGCGTTTGCTATTTATGCTATGCTGGCATATAATATAACTAAGAAAAATTCAAAAGAAAGAGAAAAGGTTGATATGAACTATTATTTTGTAATGTTATTGGTAATTGCAGTTATTACTTCAAGTTTTATTTTTGTAGGGGTGAAGAAAGATTATATTCGTAATTCAGCCATGTCTGTTCCAGCTATTCTTTTAGTACTTGGAATTGTATTTATTTTTTATCTCTAAGAGCATTGAAAACATCACATTGTGGTGTTTTTTTGTTACCTTACCATCACCTATGGTAGTCTTTTCTAATTTGAGATTTGGTTTATAATTAACTTTGTAATTATCAAAAAAGGAGAAGTTATGAAACCATTAAAAGAGCTACAAAGAGAGTACGAAAATGCTCGCTATATGAAACTTCCAGATGGTGAACTTCATACTATTGTTTCAGTAAACAAACCTAAAAATTCATATCAATGGTTTGATGAGGATTTTTCTGAAAAAGGAGTAGAACTTGTACCTGCTCAATTGATAGAGGAATTCCAAGAACTAAGGTATCCAAATATTGATATGAGTATGGTTCGAGACAGGCAGTTAGTTGAAGAGGCCTTGGAAAACATTATCATTTGTCGTGTTACCAATGTTATTGAAGCCGCACCATTTGACTTTGTTTCTGATAGTAAAAAAATGGCGCTTGAGGATTTACTTGTAGTAGAGCCAATCTCCCCTGACTTACAGGGAGCTAAAATCTATGTTCCTCATCATAAAGCAGGAACCTTTAAAACAGCTCGTTTACGTCTTATGGTTGGGCAAGTTGTACCAGTTAAAATTGTCGAGCTAAGAGAGAGAAGATACAAAGATTATCACGTCTATAAATCTGTTAAAAATTCTTACGTTCTCGAAGGTGACATCAATATTGCTCAATTCCTAAAGAACCGAGAGTTTGTCAAAAACATACCTAAAAAATGGGCTGATTTTGATGAAACGGTATTGACTGAAGATTATCGAAGTTTCACTAATAAGACCTATAAAGGTATTATCTCACATTATAATAGCGCTGGAGTCTATGTTGTCACTAACAAGTGCTATACATTCTTTATACGAAGAGAAGATTTTGGGTATGCTACTTTTTCTCGCATTCATAAGTTTGTTGACACTGTTGATGATACTAAGCCGATTAACTTTAAGTTTACTGGTGTAGTACGTCATATTGATGATCCAAAAGAATTTGGAATTAGTAACTTTAACATCGGTAATACCCCTTTGTTAAAAGGGGAGCATATTTCATTTGAGACTTCTCCGCATGAAGCAATTAAACAGTTAATTGATAGTAAAAATATGGTAGGAAGAGCCTTCAAAGGTTATATAGTTCAATATGATGTTGTAAAAGGGCATTTGATTGAGTTAGAAGAGTTTCCTGGTGTTCTTGTTAAACTGAAACATAATCGTATGATAAATCAGAACATGATGAGAACAAATGAAGCTCTCTCGGTTGTCGTGAAGCGTGCACGTTATACTATTAACGATGAAGGTAAAATCATACTCACAGTGAATTGCACGTATAATGCAACTCTAGGTAAAAAACAAGAAATGCTTGCTGATTTCTTTAGTAGCAACTAGATTATATTAAGTGAAGAAGTCCTCTAGCAGAGAAGTAGAGGGCTTTTGTTTTTGGAGGTTTTTATTATGGATACAGGTCTTATGTATAAGATTATTTACTATTTAACGCTGATAGGTGTTTTTCTCCCTTATGCTGTTATTTTGTTTGGCTTTTTCTCTTGGATAATAGCTAATCAAACGAACAACTTAAAAGGGAAAAAGAGGGCAACTATTGTAGTTGGAGTAGCAATTGCAGTGATTTATCTTTTTCGATTTACGCCAATAGTAGGTTTTGCTGCACTTTACAATAAATCAAATATTGGTAATCTTGAACTAGATGGAATGACTAATATTTTCACATTGCTTCAACTATTTGTTGTTGCATTTATTCCAGCATTTACTATTATTCAATCCTATATATTTGAGTATCAGCTAATGATAACTGAAGGTAATAAAAGGACAAGTGCATCAAGTAAAAGGTCATATATCATGTTTGGAATTATTGCAACCGTTGTTGCAGTCATTATTCTTCAAACATTCAAGAGTTTGTTTTCATATTAGCGAGGTAAAATTATGAAGCAGTTTTTAAAAAGGTTAAGTTACTACACCAATAATCAACGTACTTTTGATTATCTGTTGTTCTATATGCGAAAAATCTTAAAAGGTGAGTTAGTATTCACAGTAGTTGTTTTTATTTTGACACTGTTTGGTATACTCTTTAGAATTAGAATACCTGATTTGTTATATGCTCTTATATTTCTTTTGCTTTTTGTAAATGTCATGGCCTCGCTTTATATTGGTGTCTGGCATACTAGATTGACAAGTAGACAGAGATTTAGATTGTTCGAAAAGCGTGGAGACTTTAAAAGAGTAGACCGCATAAAAACGATTAAGGCATATATAGCTATTTCATTTGCTAATGCTATTTTATCAAGTGTCGCTATCATAATTTTGACAATAAATAATTACATTTTGGCGACGGTAAATACAATGTATCTGAACGCTGATAGTTATATCAAGTACGGTCAAAATGTTGTGCCATATAAAACACTACACTTACTGATTGGTAAACAATTTACAACCGATCTAATGTTAGTTTTTCCAGTGTTTATCTTTATCTATCTCTTCGTTAATTCTTTCCAAAAAGATATTAAACCGTATCGTGTATTAGTGGAGCAGTGGATTGCATCTCGCTTTTTTAAAGACCCTACAATTGATCATTTAGTACAAGATAAAGAAACTAAAGGATTAGCAGATGTTCGTATTGGTAAAGACTCAAAATATGGTTACGAGATAATCATGAGTGCAGCGACGAGAACATTAAACAGTGTTTGGTTGGGGTTAATTGGTACTGGTAAGTCAGCTTCTATTGCTAAGCCAATCATTATCAACGATTCATCTAATATCGTTTATTATCTTCGTAGGTACGCTGATTTTGTGCGTAAATCAAAAGCAAAAGTAGCAGCAATGCACTTATCTGAAAAAGAAGAGGAAAAAGCACTTGATGAGGAATTGGCTAGGTGGATACAGGAAGGTATTGGTAAAGACCTTACCAATGGTTTTTACGTTAATGAACCTTCTGGTGATTTAATAAAAGACGCTCTATATATTGTAGAACGTACTGGTTTACCTGAAGAGATGGTATGGTTAGTAGACCCATCAAGAACAGATACAGACGCTATTAACGTTTTGGACACAAACACTACACAAGCCGCTGCATTAACATCAGACCTGTTTCGAAATTTCAGTGAAGGAAAAGGTGGAGGAAACAACACATTCTTCCTTAATTCTGAAGAAACACACACACGAAATATAGTCAATCTTGTTAAGGAAACAGCTTATGTAGTTGATGCACCAATAAACGAAAATTTAAACGGTAAAGCTCCGACACTAAATGAGTTTTACGAACTATTAAGAAATAACAATTTCATCTTTGCTAGGCTTCGTGTTTTAGAAATAGTCGCAAAACGAGAAGAACGATTGTTCTCTATAATCGACCATGATTATAAAGCACACTTTGAGAAGGAATACAATGATTGGTGTCAAAACGGCAATGACAGTTGGGACTTTAACAATAACATGTCAAAGGCACTGAAGGACGAACACAACTATTGGCGTGATAGACGAAATAAGCTGGAGGTGATGAAAGGAACGATTGATTACTTCAAACAAAATGCTGATATAGATAACAATGGTAATGTCTATTTTAAATTTGAAGCGAACATCAGAGGTCTCCAAAATGTTATCGAGAGGTTAGCGTCAAATATTGAAACACGGCGAGTGTTCTTCTCACAATCAACAAAAAATGTAGACGCACTTTTAGAAATGGGAGGTATCATGCTGGTGAACTCCGCGAGTGCTGAACTTGGTGATTCAAACAGTCGTCTTGTAGGTCAGATGGCAGAGATTATCATGCAAAGTGGAGCGTACCGTCGTGTGCCAAATAAGTCCCCTATCTTCCCATTTATGAATGACGAAAAGAACACAATCCTAATGCCAAGGGATGGTAGCTTTTTGGATCAAAACCGTAAGTTCAGAACACCAGTTATTCATCTTTATCAAAACTACGAACAGGCGGAAAAGTCAATAGGAGCAGATGGGGCAAAAGCTCTATTCCAATCTTACCGTAACACGTTTACTTTCCAACAAGCCAGTCCTGAAACAGTAGATTATATTAGTAGACGTGCAGGGAATAAAATTGTTTTAGAAGAAAGTAATCGTTATGCAGATGATGATTTATTAGCAGGTAATGATAGCAATTCAGTTAACGTTTCAGAGACTTTTGTTGAAAAGGAATTGTTGACTAAAACGACAGTTAAAGGTCTTGAAAAAATGGAATTTGCTGGAGTTATGGTTGAGAATGACGAGGTTTCAGATGTTCTATATATAACTTCTTTTCCAAACTATGAGCTGCCTATTTTTAGAGATAAAGAAAAATATAAACCAGACTTTGATGTGAAGCACAATCCAACCGATAAAGAAATTTTTGACATCTGGAAAGAGCAGGTGAAACGCTACTATAAGAAACACGAAAAAGATGTCAATTTGCGTGAGGAGGATTTCACAGAAGAGGAGTGGTTGGAAATTCTCAAGGTACAAACACCAACCCTAGATGACGATAGCAAGCTTCCTGAAGCAGAAGAGTTAGGTGAAAAAACAACTTTAAGTAAAGAAAAGAAAAAACAAGAAAAACGTGAAGAAGAAGCTCAAGCGGCACTTAGTGATAGCGAGGATGATTTCCCAATCGAAGTCGTTGATGATGTAGAAGAAGCAATAGGAGAAGAATATGATGTACCATCGAGTGATATTCAAATCCAATCTGAAACCGAAGAACAGAGTGAAGCAGAAGAAGTTGAAAATTCAAGTCGTACAGATTTCTACGTCGCCAACGAAAAAGAGGGAACGATTAGTCAAAACAAGGATATTATTACATCTGATATAATGGCACATAGTCATGAAATAGACGATGATGAATTGTATTAAAAAAGAGGACTTACAAGTCCTCTTTTTCTTTAATCTTTTGTTTAGTTTTGTTTCTGATGGTCTGGAGAAGTAGCAGCGCTATTTGCTTCCTCCTTTTCTATTTTGAGTAGCTCTTTTTTATCTTTAACTTGCTGTTTTATGTCTTTAGCAACCTGTTCAATATCAACATCAGGGTTATCTAAAAGAAGCAGTTGAACGTATTGATTACCAATATCTTGTTTTAAACCATCCTCGTATCTCTTCCTTTCAGCTTTGGCTTTTGTAATTTGTTTTTGAAGTTTTTCGATTTCTGCATCGTAGCCTGTAAGACTTGCTTTACGACTTGCCATAAGTAATTGTCACTCCTTTTCTAAAATAATCATTTACAGTATATCAAGGAATCGTTATTTTGGATAGACTACCATACCCTAGTCAAAACAGTAAAGGTGTGATAAGCTAAAACGTGAAATACTTAGTGAGAATCGAAGATTCTTAGAAAAAACATCTCAACCCTAGGTTATATAAAGGTTCTGACGCAATATATCTATCCCCTATGGCTTTCGTAGCAGTAATGAACGCTATTAAGTTACAGAAACACTGGTATAGCAGCACTTATAGTCGCTTTGTGTTATTTTCTTAATTGAGAATGAAAAAAGCTTCAGAAGATACGAAATATTGTTGTTATGAAGGGGTTATAGGAGGATAGGATATACCGTTACAAAATTCGCTTTATTTGGAAATTTTGATAAGAATTTAAAAAGGGATAAAATGTCTCTGAAAAGAGGTGGTTTTAGGGGCTTGAATAAGTATTTAAATCCCTTTTATATTGCCGTTCTCGGAAGAGAAAGAAAAATAGTATTTATTCTCATTTAAATGAGCCGTAAGTTTACCCCTATTTTCTAGCTCTCAAAGACCTACTAAAGAAAGGAGCTTCTTTTTGAAAGAAAAACAGTATTCACTACAAAATAGGCTAGATTTACCTTTAAATCTACGAATACCTAAGAACACAATAGACTATTACCAGAGAAACACAAAAAGCAAAAAGTTCGTCTATTTTACTAAAGAGAGGTTGTTATTAGCTTATCATCTTAATAGATTTTCTTTCTTTGATAGAGAGATCGCTGATAATATCTATATGTCCCTAACTAGAGGTAAGAAGATAGCCAATAATTGGTTTAGTTCTCTAGTTGGTGATGATAGCACATACCCTATTTCTGTACACCCTACATTCAAGGATAGCAAGAAAACAGTTTACTTCATAAATCGTCGTTTTGCTAAATGGGTTATCAATTCTATGAAGAAGTTTGCCCCATTGTTAGAATTGACTAAAGTGACAGAATACCCCAAGTCATTATATAGCATTGAGACAAATAATCTGTATGGAGGTAAACCTAAAACAGTAAACATCCACGACCTTAACGCACGTAGGTATGCTTCACGTATTGCAGTTGAAATTACTCAAAGGTGCAGCCATTTTTCAAGTGATGAATTGAACATCCAGTACGCTTTTCCTTCTAACCGAAAAGCAATTACTTTGTTACCTGACGCAGCGCTCTTTGTCTGTGGTAAGGTGTTCTATTTAGAGTATGATAGAAACACTGAAGCACACTACCAGCTGCTCGGAAAAATCATAGCTTACTTTTCCGAAAAGCATTATAAACACTCAAGAGTATGTTTCATTTTTGATAACCTTGGTAAGAAGTATTCAGAGGGTGATTACCACTATGAAATGAACCCTCGTGTTGTCCGTTTTATCCAGAATATTGAAAGCAAGTTTTACAGGGAGACAGATAAGACCTTTTATGACTTTTTACGAGGAAGTGATGTATCAGTTTTAGCAACTCCGAGCGTACATGCAACATCACAAATTGCTTATTATATTTTAGACGTTCTAGGGCTAGCTCCTCCTGTTACAAATGATATGTTAGTAAATGCTCCGTATGATGTTTTGGATGTAGTAGAAGCGGAAAAAGACTCGCCATTTGATGTCATGCTAAAAGTGTATAATGACTTTTTTGAGGAAATAGAAATCCCTGTTATCCGTTCACCTTATGTGCTAGTCGGTATCGATAAATGGTTAGATAATCTCTATAATGAGTACCATGAGCAATACGACCACATTGCTATTGCTTTTGACAAAGAGGTTACTTCACAGTATTATCCTCTACCACACAATAACTACTTTACAAGTTTTAGGTTATAGAAGATTGTTAACCTTAAGGAAAATCATTTAGGAAGAGAGTATATGTTATGTTACATTATTTAAAACGCACGTTTAGTCGCTACCCTTACCAGTCGCTTCTTGCTATTTATAACTTAGGTGTCTTTGCCTATATCAAAGCAATAGGCAATTCAATTGCAGCGGCAATTCCAACTCAAACGCAGCAATTACAAAATTTCTTAACGACTCTATCACAGAATCAATATTTGTCGTGGATACCTCGTCTCATCGATATGAATAACATCAGAGATTTCTTTGCTAACAGCCCTTATCGGTGGTTGGTAGTTTCTCTTATTGTTAGTTTTGGATTATCTCTTTTAGGTCGACTTATGCGGTTTGTATTAACTGTCATTATAGTTGCTGTAGGACTTTATCTTATTTACGTCTACTCTAAAACTTATGGTCTCATTTAAAACAGGAAAAAGGAAATACACATGAAAAAAGAAAAATCACTGTACACCCAGATAGAAAGATTCATCACGCACATTTTTAAATCTCACGAGTATCGCCCTTGGCTCATTTACTCGCTTATTGTTTTAGTCATAGGTTTATTGTTTGTCGTGAATGTCAATCGCCATGTCATCTATGCAGTAGACTTAACCTCTATTTACACTTACCTCTATATCATCATTTTGCTTCTTTTAGCATTAGTCTATATTTGGTTAGCGAACATTGAGGATATTCCTCAATCTGATCTAAAGATGTTTATCCTTTATGTAATACCATCCCTCTTTTTGGTTTTAGGTTTTGTTTACCCAAGAGCATTTAATCAAATGTCCTTTACGGACAAAATGGTAACAACGCAACTTAGTAAAAATGAAAACACTAATCGTTTCTCCAGTGCAACTCATCTTGTTGAATTGTACAAAGATGTAGAGAGTGGTAAGACCAAGTTGTCTGATAAAGCCAATGTCTATATCTTTTATAAAACATCATGTCCATTGTGCAAAGTTTCTGTTCCTGCTCTTTTAAAAAATTTAACACCTGAAGAAAAAAAGAAAGTTGTCTTTA
This sequence comes from Streptococcus hyointestinalis, assembly GCF_900459405.1. Lineage (NCBI taxonomy): Bacteria > Bacillati > Bacillota > Bacilli > Lactobacillales > Streptococcaceae > Streptococcus > Streptococcus hyointestinalis. The sequence goes on along the minus strand of NZ_UHFN01000002.1, from coordinate 147,659 downwards.
TCAATTTAGACGATAAAGGTGGCAGCGCACTTGCAACGAAGATGGGTATTAAGCAAGCGAGTACTGCACTAGTTTATTCTGGCGGACGTGCTTCTTACTACAAGATGGCAACATTTGATGAAGAGACAGGAAAGTTTTCTGTGTTAGAAGATAATATCCAATTTATCAAAGAAGTAGCAGGACGTTAAGCACGCACTTTGATGTTCGTGGTTTATCATAGTGGTAAACAATTTTTGAAAAGCGAAAGAGAGAAAACGAAGAAGTTTTATGAATTTATTTATTGATGTATTGATTTCACTATTTAACGTGTGCGTGGCACTCTTTATTGGTATTTACTTTAGATTGTGGTCACTTAGGAACTTATACTTTTCAAGAGAAGGTAGTCTCTTTATGCGGCTTTCGCTGTCTTGTATAGTTGTTCTCTATTTGGCTGGGTTAATTGTTTTTCTTGTACAAAGTATCGTAGACCCAAATGTAAATAGCTTTCTTAGCACGCTTAAATTTGTTGTTTATGTAGGTATGGGACTCTCTCCCTTTGCTATGCCACTTGAGGGCGTGAACTACTTAACTAAACTTGATATGGTTATCCGAACCAAAGTGAACACGCACTATAACAATAAAGCAGATAGCGAGTTCTCCTATCCTTTAGTTATTGGCTATGGGGATGCTCATATCATGCGCGTGCCTATGTTAAAAACAAAAGAGCACCGAATCCAGTTTGTAGTTTATCGTAACGGCGAAGAAGTAGTAACCTACGCTAGAATAGATGTGACAAAGAATGACTTATACGTCTTAAAGCACCGTGAGGACGTGCGTGATAATGATGTGTTTGGTTATGCGCTCTTTAGGGTCGTTGAGCTCTATTCTGATAACGTAGACTACTGTAAGCAATTAAGAGATGTCACTATTCCAAAAATGACAGAGGAGCTAGGCGTACTCAGGATAGACCCTAAACTCTTTTACAATGATGAGGAGAAGCAGCATGTTTAAACTATCCTTAGTATTCTCTAACGTTATCTACCCTATCATACTGTTCGGTCTTGCGTCCTGTGTTCATATCTACAAGCTACGTAGACGAGTATGGCAGACAGAGTATGTAGACCGTACAGTAGGGTATATGCTAACGGCAGTCAGTTGGTTTTTAAACTTGCTCTTTGTCTATTACATCTATCTGATGATCATCAACTTTAAATGGATGTACGCTTTTTCTGATGTAGCCCTAGTGCTCTCCTCTCTTATCTTTATCACAGGCAATAACAAAGACCACTTTATTATGTCTCGTGTCGATAGATGGTTAGATAAAAAGCGTGTCGAGCGTTTTAGGATATGTCCTTATTGCGGTAGTAGCAGGTGTTTCTACCGTACCCTAGTCAACATTGAAAATGTGTGTTATTATCTACTCAACCAAAGAAATGAGCTCATTTTCCTTGGTTTTTACCACAATCGTGATCATATAGCAAAACCTTTTGTGGAAGAACAATCTTCTTTCAATACTCTTATCAAACATTATTTTCCTTTACTAGCTAGTGGTTATGAGGACGTGGTACTTTACCGTGGGCAATACTATCCTTTAGAGCATGACCTGTACTGTAGTAAGTGTCATCAAAAGGTCAATAGTGAACCCATAGAGCGTGGTATGCTCACTCTAGCAAAACTAGAAGCGACTACCATCAAGTCAAGCAAGTAAGAAGCACGCACAGGTGCTAGCTTATCAGATAGGTGCAAGTCCTATCCTTGCTGTAAGAACCTTATTGCTTTTAAGATTAGGTCCTTTGATTGATTTTGAAAAGAAAGAAGAACGTCTAAGCAGGCTAACTTGATGTACTAGGTTAGCACGCACACGTTTTGTGAGAAAGGAGAAAGTGCAGCTATGCGAGATAATACTATAAAGGATTATCTTTATGGGCGCATTGAGGGAGACACGCTCTACTTTTGGGGTGGCTGCCTAACGCTTCAATGGCCTGCTAAGTTCCAGTGGAAAGAGAAAGCATTTCACAGTGCGTGGCACGCTCTTAGTTATGCTCTAGCTTGTGATTTAGGTAATACTCGCATGCGACAGCAACTTCTGACAAAACATAGTATAGACGGCGCTAAAAGGTACTTTACACGCCATATTGGCGAAGCCAGTCCAGATCTTGACTTAGAAAGTATTGCTAGTAGCATTCTCTTAGAGCGTGAGCAGCAGCATGCTTACATCAAAGAAGAGTTGAATAAGTTCACAGACCTAGAACTTGTCTATTGTGGAGATGATGTCATCGGTATTGGTTTACCGTTTTGGCACAAGGACGTTCTTGATAGCAGCAAGTGGAAACACGATAACGATTTAGGAAGGTGGCTACACGCCATAAGAGACAACTACCACAATAGATAAGGTGCAGCCCTCTAAAGGGGTAGAGGTTAGCAAAGTGGTAGGAAAAAGGGAATACAACATGGAGGAGGCATAAACAGTTACTAAAAATATAGAACAAAGTATAATATTGTAACACAATATCCTTATAGCAAGAAAGTAGAGAACACAATGACAATGATGAAACCTAAAGAAATTCAGAAAGATAGTGAGCTAGACAATGGAGACGGTTACTCGAACAGAATTGGTTAGGATTTATCCTAATGCTAGGATGAAAACAGTCATTGATGCTTTATGTGACTATAGACGTTATTGTTGGAATCAAGGCTTAGCTTTATGGAACACCATGTATAATAGTTCTCTTATTTTAGAGGATAATAGTCTACGCCCTAATGAACGTAAGGTTAGGGATGAACTAGTCGCCAATAAAGCGGATTGGCAATATAATCTATCCGCACGATGTCTTCAATTGGCTATCTCGGATCTAGCAAAGGCATGGGAGAACTTCTTCAATAAAGCACAACCAGATTGGGGAAAGCCACAGTTTAAGTCTAAAAAAAGTAAACGTCAAGGGTTTAAAACAGACCGAGCCAGACTGGTTAACGGCATGTTACGCTTGGATAAACCAAGAGGGGTAACGGATTGGTATGATATTCCTATCAGTAAAAACGCTAGACTGAGCGGTGAGCTTAAATTAGCGTCACTCTTCAAAGAGGGTGATAAATACCATGTTGCCCTAGTGCTTAAAGATACAGTGACAGCCAAGAAAAAGACCCAACGTTCTACTGGAATAGACTTAAACGTCAACCATATTGATTATATAGACGGCAGTCAAATTGTCTGTCCTAAAAGGCTTGATAAACTCTATAGTCGGATTAAACATTATCAAAGACAGTTAACTAAGAAACGAGAGGTCAATGGTATCAAAGCAACACAAAGTCATAACTACGTTAAAACGAAAGCCAAGTTACAACGTGATTATAACCGTGTAGCAGCTATCCAGAAAGACCTTCTTCACAAACTAACTACTCAATTGGTAACAGATTATGATAAGTTAGTCATCGAAGATTTAGATGTTAAAGGTATGATGATGTCTCATGTCGCTTCTAAAGGACTACATAGGTCACTATTTGGTCGGTTTAGACAACTGTTAACCTATAAATGTGAGTGGTATGGCAAAGAGTTGATTGTTGCACCTAGAAGCTATCCAAGTACCCAAAGGTGTTCGGATTGTGGTCACATCAAAACAGGCGATGACAAGATTACCCTACAAGGGAACATTAAACACGGTACTAAGCACAATGAATACATTTGTTATCAATGTGGAGCGGTTAAAGACCGTGATTATAACGCAGTGTTAAATTTGTTAGCGCTAGCATAAAAAAAGAATAACAGGGAAGGCTATTCCCTTTGAAGCTATCAGAGCTGGTCACTGTCATTACCCTAATATGTGGATATGGAAATACCAGCGATGACGGTAGTGAACAAAATACAGAAAGGAAATCTATACATCTTTTCTAAAACTGAATAGACAGTTTTACATATTTTGTATAGCAGAAGTAATCCAATGAATAGTTTAACAACAGTAAGCGGCTCACAGATAGCTTCGATTGCAGAGATTAAAGTTCTTGCTGATTTTCTAGATAACAGCAAAAGTTTAGACGGTAAAGCGGATAACATCGTCCAATATGAAAACGGTAATGTAGCCTTTACCTACTCCGAACTAGATGGTGATTTCGTTAGTCACCTGCTTGTCATCCCTAAAGACAAATCACGAGACTTGGGTATTGTTGACCCATTGTTTTCAAGTTTTGATGGTCAGTATGTTGTGATTGAAGATCCAGCGTATAAATAAACGCTAAAGAGCGGTGTTGGTGTAGCACTGCCTTTTCTTTTTTCTGATTTTGAAAGTGTTTTCCAACTGCCAGCTGCTTTGGAGCTAGCTATAGTGTCATGGTATAATACCTTTACAGCTGGTACAGACCATACAGATAGTACAGATTAAACAGAAAAGAGAAATTATGCAAACAACAACCTATACCAACACACTTTTTGTGAACCACCCCTACCTACGCATACGCTAAGAGGTAGGGGCTTCTTGGGTAGAGTGCAGACTTATTGATTAGCTGACTAACCAACAGAGGTTACACTATTTTACCAAGCTATCCCCGTAGTTCCTACGGTTTATTTGTTTTGGACTAGGCTAATCTCAATCCTTCATTTAGGATATTGATACTAGCGTTGATGTCTCTATCATGATGAGAACCACAATTCTCGCAAGTCCAATTTCGGATATTGAGCGGTTTCTTTCCAGAGTTGTGACCGCAATCTGAACATAGTTGAGATGATGGATACCAACGACTGATTTTTGATACTTGTTTCTCGTACCATTCAGCCTTATATTCCAATATTCTCACAAATTCAGACCATGAGACATCGCCAATAGATTTCGCTAACTTGTGATTAGTCATCAGGTTTTTACTCGATAAGTCCTCAATACAGATAATATCGTGGTTCTTGATAATCTCCATACTGAGCTTATTGAGAAAGTCCTTACGCTTATTGGCAATCTTTTCATGGATTTTAGCAACCTTGATACGTTGCTTTTGGTAATTAGCACTCTCAGAGAAGTTCTTTCCTGCCTTTTTAGCAACCAAGGCACGACGAGATAGGATTTTCTGTTCCTTAGCCAACTTCTTAGACAGGTTCTTCAGAAACCGCTCATTACCGATTTTCTCACCAGTGGATAGAATGGCGAAGTTTTCAATACCTAGGTCGATACCAACAGAAGTACCTGTCTTTGGAAGGGGCTGGACATCGCTTTCACAGAGAATAGAAATGTAATACTTTCCAGTTTCTGTCATGGAGATAGTTGCACTTTTGATTGTACCAATCATTTGACGATGTTGTTCCAATCTAACCCAACCAATCTTAGGGAGCTTGACTTTACCGTCAGAAACGGCTATTGTACCATTTTGGTTATTTGTTCGATAAGACTGACGGTGGCGTTTTGACTTGAATTTAGGAAAGCCAAATCCAGAGTTGAAGAATGATTTATAGGCTTTTTGCAAGTTGAGCTGAACATTGGCAAGTGCCAAACTGTCAACCTCTTTCAGCCAAGGGAACTCTTTCTTATACTGAGCTGGTGTGTTTTTGAGCGTTTTACCAGTCTCCTCGTAATACTTGATTTTATCTGCAAGCATCATATTCCAGATAGCACGAGATGAACCGAATGTTTTCGCAAACATGATACGCTGGTCAAGGTTGGGATATAAGCGAAATTTATAGGATTTTTGCTTAACAGTCACACAGAACTCCTTCCCAAGTTTTTTATACTACTATTATACCTCTAGTAGCCTCAATACTCCAAGTCGCTTGGACGATACTATCCTACGAATTTGACTGCTTATACTTTAACCTCTATTTTTGGGGGCGATGATTACACATTGAGTCCTATGCCATATCCAAGCCCTTACATCCCACCACCTAAGAGGTAGGGGAATTACGTGCTGTTAGTTAAAAGTCTTGTAGGGGTAGAAGATAAGGAATCGGAAGAAGTATCAGAAAGCAAAGGCACTTACTTCTATCCGCTGAATCTCGTGTTGGCTAATAATAACCATCACGCACGCTTAGCACATCTTTTAGATACCTCTAAAAAGCAGACAATAGCTATTGATACAGTAATAGATGTGACCCCTCTCTATGATTATATCACCTACAGTAAGGGTGGTTTCTGTGCTATAGAGACTGGAGAACTTATCTATCCTATCTCTGATGACTATGAAGCAGCCGTTGGTGTTTTCTATGAGATGGGTCGACTCTTAAAAGCCTACCCTGACTTTTATAGGGATGTCTTGCCGTATCCTATTGCAAAACACCTTGGTCTAGCAGAAGAAGAGGAAGAGTTAGTGATTGATATTGATTTATTAGAAGAAGGGGGTGACTTTATGGTGCGTGGGTATGACTACGAAGCAGCTATTGGTAAGACCTTCAATAGTTTAACGCTTCTTTCTATTGGTGAGGGTACTGGACACGAGCGCCTTGGTGAGTTTAGATGTTCCTGTGGTGTCACTAAATGGATACGAGCAGGCAGGGTAATTAGCGGTGAGATTAAGTCCTGTGGCTGTCTCAAAAAAGAGATGAAGTCTGACAACTACATGTACATGAACACCAAAGCAGCTAAAGAAAAGGCTGCTAGAACGTCCAATAAAGCCACCGGTGCGCTTAAAACAAACAAGAGTACAGGGATAAGGAATATCTATTACAACGCTAAAAAAGACCAGTATCGTGTCGTTATCGAGCGTAAAGGACGTACCTACAGAAAGTATGCAGCAAGCCTAGAAGAAGCTAAAGAGAAAAAAGTAGAACTCATCAAGCAGATTAAAGAGGAGTTAGGTATCACAATAGCAATGTAGGTGATTTGTAGTATAGAAGCAAACAGAAAAGGCTATTCAATAGCCTTTTTTGTGTATGGAGTTGTGCGATAAGGTCACAAAAAACACCTACTCTCTATGCTAAGCAGGTGTTCAACGATAAATTTTTTTAAAGGTGGTGAGGGAATGTCTCTTTTCCCTCACATCTTTATGATAGTATAAAATATTTAAAAATCAATCCAATCGTTGATCGAATGTTTATAAAGAGGGGGTGCGTGGTGAGCAGTGGATAGTAATAAAAAAACAACCGAGAGGGTTGCTGCAGAAGTGGTTGCTGATGGTTTTCAAATCTATCGTTCTGTCGTTTTCCTTTATTTTGGGTTTCAGTACCATGCTAATCTTTATGGTTCTCAAACTATGAGTGAGAGGGGTGTTAAGCATGCATGGTTTCAGTACCATGCTAATCTTTATGGTTCTCAAACTTAGCACTTCTTGACTCGTTACATAACCAGGTCTCAAAAAAGCCCGCAAGGCATCACAATTCTCAAAACGTTAATATTCAGTTATATCAACGTTTCAGAGCACTTTGCGAAGTTTTCGCAAGGTGCTTTTTTTGATGAAAATGTGCTTTGGTAATCCTTTTGGTAATCTTTCGAGACTTGGTTTTTGGTCAATATGAGGCTGAGCAATAAATCTAGTTCATTTAGCCTTATTAAGATACTCTGCAAATTTTGTAATTGACTGTTTTTCACCAGCTTTTGTAGCATGGCTATAAGTGTCTAAAGTCATCTGGCTGCTTGCATGGCCTAAGCGTTTAGCAGTATTGACTGGGTCAATTCCCATTTCAATCATCAAGGTTGCGTGAGTGTGTCTAAACCCATGGGGGCTAATCTTTTTAAGATTATGCTTACGTATAATACGTTTTAGAATATTGTTGATATAGTCAGCGTGTAAGGGTTCTATCTCACCATCTCGGTTGCAGTATGTAAACATAAATTCTTTGTCGAGAGAAAAAGGCTGTACTGATAATTGCCACTTTTCTCTGCTAGTTTCCTGTTTCCATTTGTTGAGGATAGAACAGGTTTCATCATCAAGATAGATAGAGCGCACAGAGAATGTATTTTTAGTTCCTTTTTCAATGGCATGGCCATCTATTCTTCCTAAACTTTTGCTGACTGTTAATAGTTGATTCTCAGAATCAAAATCTTCCCATTTGAGGGCGTAGAGCTCTCCTTTTCGTAACCCACTGTATGCTAGTAATCGAAATAGTGCATAATGTTTATAAGGTTCATTTTCTAAAATGATTGTCAAAAAATGATGCAACTCGTTAACTGTCCAATAGTTCTCACTGACAGTTTTTTTGAGTTTAGGCATAATAACCTTGCTCATAGGATTTCGTTCAATATAATTCATATTAATGGCAAATTCAAATATTTTAGAAGTATAAGATTTGATTTGCTTCATGTTTTTGAATGTCTTGGCTTTGTCAGTGATGAAGGATTGACAGTCTAAAGGACTGATTTTTGAAATTTTCTTTTCTCCAAAAACAGGAAGAATATGTAGGCGATAGAGGTCGGCAGTTTTGACTGCAGTAGTTGCTTCAACAGTATCTTTATAAGCTTCATACCATCTTTGATAAAGCTCTTGGTAAGTGTAAGTTGTTTGAGCAGTAATATGGACAAAAGTTCCACTATTCAACTGATGATTAACAGCAGTTTCATGAGCTTTGGCAGCTTTACGTGTCTTGAAACCTCGTTTAGTGTAATATTTTTTCTTACCGTAGTCGTTTAGGCCAAGGTAAACTTTAACAAAATAGGTAATTCCTTTTGTAGATTGGTACTTGTGTACGAACATAACAGTTCTCCGTTTCTAAGTTTTCGGAGCTTATGTAATTGAGAAACTGTTAGTTTATTTTTTGTCGCGATCTGCTCGTCTAATTTGATATTCTTCCGTCTGAATCCATGATTTCCAAATAGTTGATTTTTGGTTCTGGTTATTCATATACTTGATGAAGTCTTTCAATAGGGTTGTTTCATAATCTAGCAAGTAGTTAGAGAGAATACGCCTAAAGTCATCTGAGAAAGCCTCGTTTAAGGGCATAGACAAGTGAATTTCTCCAAGTTCGATACTTTTCCTTAGATTATCCATATCAGTCTTAAAAGGCGTTACAGAAGTGATGTCTGATGTTTTAAAACTATCTGCAACAATCTTTAGATTTGATGGAGCGTGTTTTTCATCATCAATTCCAAGAATATAGGCGACGGAGACTCCAAAATAGTCTGCTAGCTTTTGAGCATTGTCTCTCTTAGGTTTTCGTATTCCTTGATTGTAGCTAGATAATGTTGGATAGGATATATCTAGTGCCTCGCTGATAACTTTTATTTTTTTGCCACTTTCTTCGATAAGTTTAGCTATATTATTAGTCATAGTTACCTCCTAGTTGATATTTTAACACATTTAATACAAAAAGTATAATACCACTTGACAAGGATACAAAAAGTATTTATAATTTAAAATGTATAATAAAATATACAAATTTCGGAGTTTATTTAATTGAGAAACGGAAACGAGGTAATAATATGTCTGAAGAAGCGACTTTAGTTGTTCAACTTCCCAAAGTTTTGGAAAAACAGTTAAGGGCACATTATGATGAAATGGTCTCTACAGCTATTGAAAGAGCGCTAGAGGATAAAGAGCTATATAAACCTATGGTTCGGATGGCAGCCCTTTCTAGGTGGCTTGATGTATCAACGACAACCCTTCAAAAATGGACACGAGAAGGAATGCCTACAATGGTCATTGATGGTGTGACTCTGTACGATAAACGAGCGGTTACACGTTGGTTGAAGCAATATGAAAAATGAAGTAAAGGATGGCTAATAGACGAATGTTGAGTAAAACGGTAGTGCAGACACAACGATTTTTACGCCTACCACTTGAAGCGCAGGCACTTTACTGTCACTTGGTAGTCAATGCAGATGATGATGGTATTGTTGAAGCTTTTCCTGTTATGCGAATGATCAACGCTAATGAGGACAGTTTGAATTTATTAACCCTTAAGCAGTATTTATTCTTGTTAAATAATGAAATGGTTTACTTTATCAAGGATTTCTTTGAGCAGAATACCATCAAGGCGGACCGTTATACACCGAGTAGTCATCGTCAACTTCTTATAGATTATCTGAAGGATAATCAGTTGTTGGAGTGTCTAAATCTAGGACCACGCTTGATTAATTATCTTCAAAATACTCGGGTCCAAGTTGGAACCAGTCTGGATCCAGATGGGAACCGCAATATAATTAAAGATAAGATAAGTAAAGATAGGATAGGTAAAGATAAGTTAAGTCAAGATAAGATAGGATTAGATAATGATCCATTCTCATCACGACTGACTGATGACATCTGGTTAATGGAAATACTATGGCATCGAGAATTAACCCGACAGGAAAAAGTATTACTAGAAGGATTAACAGTTAGTGATTCTTTATTGCAGTTAGCTATTCACAAAACAGCTGAGCTTGAGCCAAAAAAACAAAACATAAGTTATGTCAAAGGGATACTAATGAATTGGGAAGCTAGAGGGTTTATAACTGTTGACCAAGTGATAGCGTCTGAAAAAGACTACCGTCCATTAGAAATTTCAAATGTGGAAGTATCTGAAGATTTCATAGCAGCTATGGATATATGGAAAGATTAGAAGGATAACTAGTGATGACAGTATATTATCAATTAGAAAATATGTTAGTGGCTGGATTTAAGTCGCAAGAGGAGTACGATCGCTATCAGGCTCTCAAGAGAGACTATGAAGGGGAGTCAGAGGACTACAGCTTTTCTATTAGAGAAATCACCAATCAGATTGAAATCATTTGTAAGACCTCAGAAAATGATTTTCCTGATTTAGAAGAAGGAATATTAGCTGACTATATGGAATTAGTAGCTCAGTTAAAACGCTATGATACTAAGCAGGCAGATAAGTATTTAAGGATGGTTCGTCATAGTTGAACGTGTCAGAAATATTTTAAAGAAGTTTTATGTGACGGAATTGCAGAATGACGTCCTTAATCAGTTAGTAAACGATACAGGATTAGGGTCATTTTCTAATTATGCTCGTCGGATGCTCTTTAAGGAAACGTCACTTTTTATTCAATTTGATGAATCACAGTTTGAGGAATTGATTTATTCTTTAAGACGTGTCGAAAATAATTTAAGGCAGTTATCAAGTATTGCAGAGCAGTCTCAAAATATTCAAGCTTACAGAGCTATAGAGTATAGCAGAAGGCTAGTTTCAAATTATGAAAAGCAGTTAACTCATTACTACAAGCAGAAGAAAAGAAAATTATTATCTAAGGGAGTTTAATGGTTAAAAGGAGAATTAGAAACGTTATTAAACAAGTCTTTTTATCTGAAGAAGAAAATCAAAAATTGTTAAATCGAATGAAGCAAGATAGCTTCTCAAACTTTTCTATTTTTGCTAGAAAGCAATTGTTGAAACCTGATTTTGAAACATGGCTAGTAAGCTTTCCGGAATATCAGACTCTGACGAATAGATTGCTATTTATTGGCAGAACAATTAATTCTATTGCCAAGAGTGCGACCCAGTTTGGGAAAATCTCTCCGCAAGACTTGATGGAATTAGGTCAGCTGATGGAGGAACTTGTAGAACATGTAGAGAAGCAAATCAGGGAAGATAAGCAACGAGTAGCTAAGAAGTGATAGTACTCCAGTAATTTTGGCAGCATAGTTTTAAAATAAGATAGCAAAAACGCTGATGGTGGTCAGTGTTTTTTATTATGTCGTCATAAAAAATCCTTGTACGGACAATGTGCGGCACCGTATAAAGTACGGTTATGTCCTTAGAATGTTAAAAGGTCTTTGCGAGCTCAGATAGTGTATACACACTATCGTAAAAAATAAATATCAACAAAGGTCAGACTGACACTTTTGAACTGATGTTTGTTTTTTATTTTGGGGAGAATCCCCAAACCCCTTGAGAAATAGTTCGAGACGAAGGTAGAAAATGGTATAATAGAGACAACAAAACAGTTTGGGAGTGTAAAATGGCAAATACAAATACAAATACGAGTGCTAATATTGGCTTCGAGAAGGAGCTCTGGGATGCGGCAGATTCTTTACGAGGTCATATTTCAGCAGCTGATTATCGAAAAGTGATCATTGGTTTGATTTTCTTAAAGTATGTTTCCGACTCGTTTACGATTAAATATAATTATCTTCTCAAAGAAGATGAAGGATTTGAAGAAGACCGCGATGAATACGTTTCTGAAAACATCTTCTTTATCCCACCAAAATCAAGATGGGCTTACATTGCGGAAAAAGCACACACCCCTGAAATTGGTCTTGCGATTGATGATGCCATGCGTGAGATTGAGCGTGAAAACAAATCGCTGAGTGGTGTTCTGCCTAAAGTCTATGCCTCGCCTGACTTGGATCAGCGTGTACTGGGCGAAGTCGTTGATATTTTTACAAATATCAACATATATGATCATGGTAATGAAAAAGATTTGCTCGGTCGAACATACGAATACTGCTTGGAACAATTCGCTGCCTATGAAGGTAAGAATGGTGGGGAATTTTACACACCAACAAGCATTGTTAAAACAATTGTTGAGATTTTAAAACCTTTTAATGGTCGTGTGTACGACCCAGCCTGTGGTTCTGGCGGTATGTTTGTCCAATCAGAGACATTTATTGAAAATCATAGCGGCAATATTAACAATCTCTCCATTTACGGACAAGAAGCCAATGCCGATACGTGGAAAATGGCAAAAATCAACATGGCTATTCGCGGTATTGAACCTAACTTTGGACCTCATCAAGCAGATACTTTTACCAACGATTTACACCCGACACTCAAGGCGGACTATATCATGGCAAATCCTCCGTTTAACTTGAAGAAGTGGGGAGCAGATAAGCTAGCAGATGACGTTCGTTGGAAGTACGGCACACCTCCTGATAGTAATGCTAACTATGCGTGGATACAACACATGATACATCACTTGGCGCCTAATGGTAAAATTGGTCTTGTCTTGGCAAATGGGTCACTATCATCTACGCAAAGTGGCGAAGGGGATATTCGAAAAGCTATTATCGAGGATGATTTGGTTGAAGGTATTGTGGCACTCCCTGCCCAACTCTTTTACAGTGTGACTATCCCAGCCTGCCTCTGGTTTATTTCTAAGAATAAAAAGCAAAAAGGAAAAACGGTCTTTATCGATGCCAGAAATCTAGGTCACATGGTTGACCGTAAACATAGAGATTTTACGGACGATGACATCCAAAAGATTGCTAAGACATTTGAAGCCTTCCAAGAAGGAACATTGGAAAATGAAAAAGGCTTTTGTGCTGTTGTCGAGACTGAGGACATTGCTGAGCAGGACTATATCTTAACGCCAGGACGTTATGTCGGTGTTGAAGACAGGGAAGAAGATAGCGAACCCTTTGAAGAGAAAATGGAACGCTTAACCGCAGAACTGTCTGAACTATTTAAACAATCTCATGTCCTAGAAGAAGAAATCAAACAACGATTGGAGGAGATTGGGTTTGAGATATAAGACATTGTCAGAAGTCGGTAGCTATGTCTCTGAAAAAATCAATGTGAGTAAGTTAAGGCTGGAGAACTATATTTCTACCGAGAATATGATCTCTAATCGTGGTGGAATTAGTTTGGCAACAAAACTTCCAAGTGTAAAAACTACAACTGCATTTCAAAAGGGAGATATTCTAATTTCCAATATTCGCCCTTACTTTAAGAAAATTTGGCTAGCAGACAAATCTGGAGGGTGTTCTAATGATGTTTTAGTAATCAGGTCGGACAGTAACTTTTCCAACCGTTTTCTATATTATGTGCTATCAAGTGATACATTTTTTGATTATGCAGTATCAACTTCTAAGGGGACGAAGATGCCCCGTGGAGATAAGAGTTCAATTATGAAATATACAGTTCCTCTATTTTCCTTAGAGGAGCAAGAGTTGATTTCAGATATATTGAAGTCCTATGACGAGAAAATTCAACTTAATAAACAGATAAATCATCATTTAGAAGAGATAGCTCAAACAATATTCGACAACTACTACCTGTGTGAAGATAACATTGTAAAAAAGCTCGGTAGTTTAGGAAAAATTCAATCTTCTAAAAGAATCTTTGCTAAAGAGTATCAATCAGAAGGTATTCCTTTCTATCGTGGTAAAGAGATAAGTTTGTTATCAAATAATGAAAACTTCAATCCGGAATTGTATATATCAAATACTAGATACAATGAATTGAGAGAGCACAATCCAGTTCCAAAAAACTCTGATATATTGATTACTTCTGTTGGGACTATTGGTAATGTTTTACTTGTTAATAAGTCGCATCTTCCCTTTTATTTTAAAGATGGCAATGTCACTTGGATTCATTCAATTAGGAATGAAATCATTTGTTCAGAATATATCTATTTGTGGTTAAAGTCTGAATATGGGCAACAAGAAATACTAAAATCTACAATAGGAAGTACCCAATCTGCTTTGACAATTTCGGCTATTGAGAAATTCAATATTGCGATTCCTAAAAAAGACAGCCTTAACAACTTTCAAGCAACTGTGGCACCAATATTGCAAAGTATTGAAAGAAATTCTTCGGAAATACAAAAGTTAATCAGTTTCCGTGATACCCTCCTACCCAAACTTCTATCAGGTGAAATTTCTGTTACTCAAGCCACTAAATGATGATTTACCGCTCACCTTATCTGTACTACAATGTAAATGAAAGGCAGGTAAGGTATGAAGGACAAAATAATCACACAAGTAGTCAATATTATGGCAGAACAGCTGACAATGGAGCAACTAGAGCAGTTGGAGAGAGTGCTAGCAGCTAGCCTGGCTAATGTTGTCATGGCGGAAAATATTTCAAATATCGATGAAACATCTAACCCCAAATTATTGCACCTTTTTATTTCTGCTAAGAGGATTGAGGGGTGCAGTGAAAAGTCATTAAAATACTATAAAATGGTCATTGAGAAAATGGTAGCCGAGTTGGATAAACCAATCAGGCAGATAAGTACCAGTGATTTAAGGACTTACCTTGCTAACTATCAAAAAGAACGCCAATCTAGCAAAGTAACGATTGATAACATGCGACGCATTTTTAGTAGTTTCTTTAGCTGGCTAGAAGATGAAGATTACATCTTAAAAAGCCCAGTGAGACGTATTCACAAGATTAAGACGGATAAGGTTATCAAGGAAACGCTATCGGATGAAAGTCTAGAGCTGCTTAGAGATACTTGTGACAATATTCGTGACTTAGCCATGATTGATTTGCTTGCTTCAACTGGCATGCGTGTTGGAGAGCTGGTTCGACTTAATCGTGAGGACATCAACTTTCATGAGCGTGAGTGTTTGGTGTTTGGTAAAGGAAATAGCGAGCGGATTGTTTATTTTGATGCAAGAACAAAGATACACTTAATCAATTATCTCGATAGTCGGAAAGATGACAGCTCTGCACTCTTTGTGTCATTAGCTTATCCCTACGACCGATTGATGATAGGTGGTGTTGAGACGAGATTGAGAGAGATTGGAAAACGGGCTAACCTTCAAAAAGTTCACCCACATAAATTCAGACGAACACTAGCAACAAGAGCAATAGATAAAGGCATGCCCATCGAGCAAGTTCAGCACCTACTAGGTCATGTCAAGATAGACACGACTATGCACTATGCCATGGTCAACCAAGCGAATGTCAAAAATTCGCATCGAAAATATATAGGATAAGGAGGAAGAAATGACAGAGTGGAAGAAAGTAAGACTTGGTGATCTTTGTAAAAATGTTTATAGTGGGGGTACCCCCAAAAAATCAATTACTGAATATTATGATGGAAGTATTTTCTGGCTAAATACTAAGGAAATTAATTTCAATAGGATATATGAAACAGAGAAAACAATTTCAGAAAAAGGCTTAGCAAATTCTTCAGCGAAATATATCCCAGAAAATACGGTTGTTGTGGCAATGTATGGAACCACTGCTGGAAAAGTTGCGATAGCAAAGAATGAAATGACAACTAATCAAGCATGTTGTAATTTAATTATTGATGAGACAAAAGCCGACTATAATTTTGTTTATTATTCTATAGCTCACAACTATAAAAAACTCTCCTCTTTAGCAAATGGTGGAGCACAACAAAATTTAAATGCTGGAATAATAAAAGATTTTGAAATTTCACTTCCACCTTTATCAATTCAAAAAGAGATAGCCTCAATTCTTATTCCGTTAGATGATAAAATTGAAAATAATAAAAAGATAAATCATCATTTAGCGGCTTAATCAGAGACTGATATTTCGCCTGACATAAGCGTTGGTAGTAAAAGATCGCGCACTTCGATTAGCTTTTGAATCTCTTTCTCATTCAAATTAATTGTCTTGAATAGTGGCTTAACTGACTCATGAAACTTAATTATTGCTGAATGGGACGGAATTTGAATCTCATGGTTCCTCAAATGAGTTCCAGATACCTCTTTAAATGTAGAACCTGAAGCACTACTCTCGAGGGAAGGAGTTTCCTGTTTCAAGAGTTCATACACGAAAGTATATGGGTATTCAGGTTTGGGAATGATTGACTTAAAACCTTGGTTAGTTGAAATATCATTTTCTGCTATGGTGATATAACCAATTGGAGCGCGGGAACTGAAAAGTATTGAATTCCGAGGCATTAACTTAGCACTGCTCTTCTTATAGCCAAGCTCAGTGATTGAATTTTGACCTCTACCTGTAAACATAGCAGGATTTAATGATAAATCTTTTGGAGAAAGCCATGGGATATCACCATTCCAGTAATCATCTACCTTTTTAGATGGCGTACCACCGCCCACTATTTCACCAATTTCTGAAAAGGTCGACTTATATAATTCATTATCTTCAAGCAAGTGAGCAAATTGAGCATCGATTAGCTCAGCTAAATGATGATTTATCTGTCATCTTAACTATATTTTAAAGGATATTGAAAAATGAAAGTAAGTATTTTTGATAAGGATATTTTAAAGCAGTTTTCTAATATATGTGCTACGATTACTGCGATTTTATCGGCCGTATTGATTTTTCTTGATATTCCTAATCAATGGAGGATTACTTCTGGCGTTGTATACGTTGTATTTCTCAGTGTTATCTATATCTTTTTATGGATAAGGGCAAATAGATTGAGACAAATTGATATTAAAATAGGTATTACAACCGTTGTTATAAAATCAGGCGATATTTTTAAAGAAGATGGGCTAAAAGCAATCGCTTTTAATGAATATTTTGATACGAGAGTTGATGATAAAATAATTGCTAAGAAATCTTTGAACGGACAGTTTATTTTAAATCATATTGATGATGTTGATAAATTAAATTCCGACATTGAAAGTGATGATGATTTAAAAAATAGTATTATAGGGAAGGGAGTAAAACGAAAGCAAGGAAAAACGACTAAATATAAATTAGGAAGTTCCATTTTGATAAATGATGAATATATTTTAACTGCTTTTAGCCGATTTAATAAAAATAATCAAGCAGAACTGACAATTCAGGAATATGTCAATTTTCTATTAACGTTTTGGAATGAGATTAATAGATTGTATGCTCAAAGGTCAGTTACAGTTCCAGTATTTGGCTCGGGAATAACGAGATTTAAAAATGGTTTTGAAGATATTGATATTAATGAGCTACTGCGTATCATGATTTGGACTTTCAAAGTCAGCAAAATAAAGTTTGCGTACCCTGCAAAATTAACTATTATTGTGCATAATGATTTACTCAATCAGGTAAATCTATATAAATTAAAGGAGAATGAATAATGGCTTATCGGAATAAAACTTATGTTGCTTTTGATGGTGATAATGATATGCGTTACTATCAACTAATGAAAGCTTGGAAACAAAGTGATAACACAGCGTTTAATTTCTATGATGCTCATGACATTAATAGTGCTAGAGATTCTAGCCAGGAAGAATCCATTAAACGGCAACTTCGTGAAAGAATGGCTAATAGTAAGGTTTTTGTCCTATTGATTGGTGAACATACCAAATATTTAAGAAAATTTGTAAAATGGGAAATAGAACTTGCTATTAAAAAAGGCTTACCAATTATCTGTGTTAATCTAAATAAAAGCAAACAAAGGGATAACTATTGTCCATCAAGTTTAGATGGTCAACTGGCTATATTTATCCCTTTTGGAAATAAAATTATGCAGTATGCTCTTGAAAACTGGCCGAGTTCACATGAGCAATATCGAAAAGAAGGCAAAACAGGAGCTTATTCTTATAAAGATATAGTTTACCAACGATTAGGCATTTAAATTTAGAATTTATCTAGGAGACAGATCTTATGGGATTCACTGAAAACAACTACGAAAATGCGGTTATGGAGCTTTTTCGTGATAGTTTAGGGTATTCATCTTTTTATGGTCCTGATGTCGAGAGGGACTACCGCGATAGCCTTTTTCGTGATGTGCTTGATGTAGCCTTGGAAAAACTAAATCCCAACTTACCAAGCTCTGCTATTGATTTTGCTATCAATAAGTTGCGTGATTTTGAGAGCGGCACACTGTTGCAGAAAAATAAAACTTTCATGGATTATCTCCAAAATGGGGTGCCTGTCACTTATGTTAAAAATGGCGAAGAGGTTTCGGACATTGCTTACCTCGTTGACTATGATAATACTGACGCTAATAGCTTTATTGTCGCTAATCAATGGACAATCGAGGAACATAGTGAGAAACGACCAGACATTATTGTTTTTCTCAATGGTCTACCTATTGTGGTCTTTGAGTTGAAAAGCCCGTCACGTGAGGAAACGGAAGTTTCAGAAGCTTACAGTCAGCTCCGCAACTACATGAAGGAAATTCCATCTTTATTTTATTACAATGCCTTTTTGGTCATGAGTGACATGGCAACATCAAAGGCAGGGACTATCACAGCTGGTGAAGATCGTTTCATGGAGTGGAAGACGACTGATGGCAATTATGAGGATACACAGTTAGCAAACTTTACAACCTTGATTGAAGGCATGTTTGCCAAAGAACGTTTGTTGGATATCCTTAAAAACTTTATCTGTTTTTCAGGTGATGCCAAAATTTTAGCAGCTTATCATCAGTATTTTGCCGTGAAAAAAGCAGTTCGTTCTACCTTAAAAGCTACGCAGACTGACGGGCGTGGTGGTGTCTTCTGGCATACGCAAGGCAGCGGCAAGTCCCTTTCGATGGTTTTCTATGCTCATTTGTTAGATAAGATATTACGGTCGCCAACAATCGTTGTCCTGACGGATAGAAATGATTTAGATAATCAGTTGTTTAAGCAATTTGACCGCTGTTCTCAATTTTTACGCCAAACACCAGTACAAGCGACAAGTCGTAAACATCTTAAAGAACTATTATCTGGTAGGCAAGCGAACGGGATTATTTTCACAACCATGCAGAAGTTTGAAGAATCATCGGAAGCCTTGTCCGAACGACATAATATCGTCGTTATGGCTGACGAGGCACATCGTGGTCAGTATGGTTTAGAAGAAAAGATTGATCCCGCAACTGGTAAGTTTAAAATCGGGACAGCGCGCATCATCCGTGATAATCTCCCCAATGCGACCTATATTGGTTTCACTGGAACACCTATTTCAAGTAAAGACAAATCAACAACAGAAGTATTTGGGGATTATATCGATATTTATGATATGACACAGGCTGTTGAGGACGGTGCAACTAGACCTGTCTACTATGAGAGTCGTGTCATACATCTCAACCTTGATGAAAAAATCTTGCAGGAGATTGATGCCGAATATGACGTGTTGGCAGAGCAAGCCGAAGATTCTGCCATCAATAGGAGTAAAAGAGAACTTAGTCGACTGGATAGTGTTTTAGGTGCTGACCAGACCATTTCGGCGCTAGTGACAGATATTATCACCCACTACGAAGATAATCGTAAAAATGAATCGACGGGGAAGGCGATGATTGTCGCATATTCGAGACCTATTGCGATGAAGATTTATCATAAGATACTTGACTTGCGTCCTGATTGGGGTGATAAGGTTGGTGTTGTGATGACTTCTAGTAACAAAGATCCCGAAGAATGGCATGATCTTATAGGCAATAAAAAGCATAAAGAAGAACTGGCTAAAAAATTTAAGGATGATAATAGTCCTTTCAAGATTGCTATCGTTGTTGATATGTGGCTAACTGGTTTTGATGTTCCAAGTCTTGCGACCATGTATGTCTATAAGCCGATGTCTGGTCATAATCTCATGCAGGCTATTGCGCGTGTTAACCGTGTCTATAAGGATAAAGAAGGTGGTTTGGTCGTTGATTATGTTGGTATCGCCTCAGCTTTAAAACAAGCTATGAACGATTATACCAATCGCGATAAAGGCAATTTTGGAGACACCAATATTGCTGCGACAGCTTACCCTAAATTTCAAGAAAAGCTTGAAGTTTGTCAAGATATGTTCTTTGGCTTTGATTACACCGCTTTTAAAGATGAAAATGCAACGAATCTGATGCGTGCTAATGTCATCACGGGTGGTGTCAACTTTATCACTAGTAGAGACAAGGATAAGGAGAGTTTTTTACGGGAGGCTACTCTCTTAAAGCAAGCCCTGCAGCTCTGTCGTTCCTTACTAACGCCAGAGGAACGCTATGAAGCAGCTTATTTTGAAGCTGTTCGAACAATATTAACGCGTATTGTTAATCCCCGAAAACCTCTATCGGTCAAAGAAATTAATGCTAAAATCAGTGAGTTGCTAAAATCAAGTATTAAGAGCGAAGGTATTATAAATCTATTTGCGGATTCTGAAAGAGATTTTTCATTGTTTGATCCTAAATTCTTGGACGAAATTGCAAAGATGAAAGAAAGGAACATTGCGGTTGAATTGTTGAAGAGGTTGATAAGAGAACAAGTTCATATTTATAAGCGAACAAATGTTGTTCAATCTGAGAAATTTTCAGAGATGCTTTCCAGAGCTATGAAAGCCTACTTAAATGGTATGTTGACAAATGAGGAAGTTATCGAAGAATTAAAACGCATGGCGTCGGAAATGCAAGCAGCAAGTGATGCAGGAAATGAACTAGGACTTAGTCCAGAGGAAATAGCTTTTTATGATGCGATTACCAAACCTGCTGCTGTTAAAGATTTTTATGATAATGACCAGTTAGTTGCCCTGACGCGGGAGCTGACAAACGAATTGCGGAGAAGTCGCACGATTGATTGGCAGAAAAAGGAATCTGCTCGTGCTAATATGCGACGGATCGTTAAGAGACTTTTGAGAAAATACAAGTATCCTCCAGAAGGGCTTGAAGATGCCTTGTCAACAGTTATCACACAATGTGAGTTATGGGCGGATAGTTAATAGAATTCGGGAGAAATACATGAATCGAACCTTACACTACTACCAATTTTCACCAGAAACTCAATACTTGGATAGAAAATCAGCACGCAAGAAGCCACAGGAATTACTCAAGCATCTGATTGCCTTTGCCAATGCGGACGGCGGTCAGTTGGTGGTTGGTATTGAAGATGAGAAACAGGACAACATTATCACTGGTTTCAAGGATGGCAGAGCTTATCCAATAGACGATTTCAAAAAGATTGACCGTGAGATGCGTGACACTCCTCTGGACTTATCTTTTGAAGAAATCCCTGTGGTTAATCATAAGGGGGAAGATGACCTGATTTTGGTTATCTCAGTTGAATTGTCATCTAATCGAGTGATTGCTGCGCCTAATGACGAGGTCTATCTGCGTCAGGGAGATGAAACTGTTAAACTAAGTTATGAGCAACGTACTCAGCTTAGCTATGATAGGGGACAACGTTTTTTTGAAGATGAAACTATTCCTGATGCGACCCTGGAAGACATCGATGACAACTTGGTTCAGGATTTTAAAAATCGGTTTGATATTTCAAACCGTTCGACAGAAGAAATCCTTAAAGCACGGCGTTTTCTCGTGAATGGCAAACTAACCAAGGCAGCGATTCTCCTCTTTGGAAAATATCCGTCAGCATTCTTCCCTCAAGCGCGTGTCCGATTCCAACGGTTTGATGGCACGGACATGGGGACAGGGACTAGCTTTAACGTCATCAAAGAGGTGACGTTTGATGATGCTCTGCCAACCCTGATTATCAAGGCTCGTGACTTTATTCGTACTCAGCTGCGTGAGTTCCAATATCTGGATGACAATGGGCAATTCCAAATTTTGCCTGAGTATCCTGAATTTGCTTGGTTTGAAGGTCTGGTCAATGCCGTCACTCACCGCGATTACTCTGTCTATGGCGACCATATTCGTGTGCTCATGTTTGATGACCGCTTGGAAATTCATAGCCCAGGGAAATTGCCCAATATCGTCACCGTTGACAATATCAAGCATGAACGGTTTTCAAGAAATCCTCGGATTGCCAGAACCCTGACGGAGTTTGGATGGGTCCGTGAGATGAATGAAGGTGTTAAACGGATTTACTCTGAGATGGAATCAGCCTTTCTCCATGAACCAAAATACTCTGAACCTGGGAACAAGGTTGTTCTGACGCTTGAAAATAATATTGTCAGCTGACACCTACGGACCCGAGATAGTTTGGAGAAACAGTTTACTGATTTTGGAGACCTCAATGCTGATGAACAATTGCTGGTTCACTATATGTACAATTCTGGTGAGAAGATGACCACCGCAAAAGCCATTGAGCTGACGGGAAGAAGTCGCTCGTTTGTTGTTAAAATGTTGCATCATCTTCGTGATTTAGAAATCATCACTTGGTTTGGATCAAGTAAAAATGACCGCAATCAATATTATCTTTTAATTGATAAATGATTACAGTCAGGGTACTATTAGTAATAAGAATACAGTAGAATACAGTAGAATACAGTAGAATACAGTAGAATACAGTAGAATACAGTAGAATACAGTAGAATACAGTAGAATACAGTAGAATACAGTAGAATACAGTAGAATACAGTAGAACATAAAAGTGGTCTTCAACGAAAGGTTGATAACCACTTTTTAATTATAATTTTGTTATGTTTCCATCTTGCTTGAGGAAGTGAATAATTGTTTTCTTTAAATCTTCAAAATCTCCTTGAAAGGTAGCAATTTCAACTGTCTTTTCAAGTCCGTCATGTAAGGAAAGATTGGATTGATAGCCGTTCATAGCCAAGAACATATGTAAAGCAAGAACAGCAGTTCGTTTGTTGGCATTGTAAAATGGATGTTTTTTAATCAAGTTAATCCAGATGATAGCAGCTTTACTGTAAATATCTGGATAGAGAGTTTTTCCAAAAATTTCTTGTTTCGGTTGTTCAACAATCATCTGAAGGCTATTTAAATCAGCAATACCAATGGGTTCTTTCGGAGAATACTTACCGATTACCATGACATTGATTTTGATTATATCTTCAACAGTGAGATATCTCATTTATTCACTAATTCTTTCAGGAGTTCATCGTATTGGTTCATAGCTTTTTCTAGTTCTCTGTCGAAATCAAATTTTGGCTCAGCTTTACGAATGATGACATTATTTCCTGAAGTGACGAATTCAATTTCTTCTCCAATTTCTGCTCCAAGAGTTTCTTTAATTTTATTGGGAATTGTAATGACAGTACTATTTCCTGTTTTTCTCAAGATAACATTCATGGTTCTACCTCCGTTTGTATATACATTATAAAATGAACTTACAAAAAAGTAAAGTGAATACACATTGTTTCTCAATAACATAAGCTCCGAAAACATAATTTTGGTAATCTAATGGTAACCCATGATTTATAAGATTGGGGTATAAGTATCTATTGTGAACCACCCCTACCTACGCATACGCTAAGAGGTAGGGGTGGTTCACCTAAACAAAAGAGGTGCTAGTTTGAGCTAGTGTCTTTTTTAGTTTACTTTATGGAAAGCAAAAAAGCAGCATGGTGTTGCTGCTGCAATATTCAGAAGGTTCTCAAGTCAGTTAACTGTAACCTCCATTGTAATCCCATTTCAGTACCATGTTAATTTGGATAGTTCTCAAACCCACTTCACGAGCAAACATACTCATCAACAGTTTCAGTACCATCAAACATGGTCAAGCACCCTTGTCCTCTTTCCGCAGATTCAGACAGAGTCACTTGAAGTTCTCGCTAAACGATGGTCTCTGAATTGACCTTTATTATAGTATAGCAGAACACCACTTTTTTTGCAATCACAATGGCAGCTACCACGCACATGAGGGACACCCTCTACAACAAAAAGCTCTCACCGAATACAGGTGAGGGCTTAAAATATAAGAAAGGTTTTTAATAATGAATAACCATAAAGAAGGTAACAAAACAGGCTATTCAGTGTACAGGTTTACCTGTACATACCTATTGTAGCACTTATTGCTAGAAAAACAAGACTACCATACCTTTGCTTCTGGCATTAGTAACAGCAGGAGCAGTTCACATCAACTTATACGCTTCATCCAAGCACTCTGCTAAGAACGCTTTGCACTTTGCTAACTCATTATCAAAATCTGCTATGACACTTTGTTTTTCTACTGGATCTTCTAGAAAAGGTAAGCGTGTGATTAACTCAAACTCAAGTCCTTCCTTGCAGCTATAGGCTTCAGCAATCCGTCGGCATAATAGTTTAGCAATATCGCTATGCTCACCGTATGTACCTGCTTTGTTAAGCTCTCGGATACACTTGATAGTTTTTGCTACGGTGTCTCTTTCTTCGTTCTTATTTCCTAGGAAAGTATCGAGTGTTGTATTAAAATATTTCAAAAAAAATTTTAGCCCACGCACCTATTAGTCAAAAATAAGTATCACGCACAATATTGTGCAAAAGAAAAAACCTTCCATCAGATCATGTCTGTGCATGTGAACCACCCCTACCTACGCATACGCTAAGAGGTAGGGGCTTCTTGGGTAGAGTGCAGACTTATTGATTAGCTGACTAACCAACAGAGGTTACACTATTTTACCAAGCTATCCCCGTAGTTCCTACGGTTCATTTGTTTTGGACTAGGCTAATCTCAATCCTTCATTTAGGATATTGATACTAGCGTTGATGTCTCTATCATGATGAGAACCACAATTCTCGCAAGTCCAATTTCGGATATTGAGTGGTTTCTTTCCAGAGTTGTGACCGCAATCTGAACATAGTTGAGATGATGGATACCAACGACTGATTTTTGATACTTGTTTCTCGTACCATTCAGCCTTATATTCCAACATTCTCACAAATTCAGACCATGAGACATCGCCAATAGATTTCGCTAACTTGTGATTAGTCATCAGGTTTTTACTCGATAAGTCCTCAATACAGATAATATCGTGGTTCTTGATAATCTCCATACTGAGCTTATTGAGAAAGTCCTTACGCTTATTGGCAATCTTTTCATGGATTTTAGCAACCTTGATACGTTGCTTTTGGTAATTAGCACTCTCGGATAGTTTCTTACCTGCTTTTTTGGCTACCAAGGCACGTCGAGATAGTATTTTTTGTTCCTTAGCTAACTTCTTAGACAGGTTCTTCAGAAACCGTTCATTACCAACTTTTTCACCGGTGGAGAGAATAGCGAAGTTCTCGATACCTAGGTCGATACCAACAGAAGTACCTGTCTTTGGAAGGGGCTGGACATCGCTTTCACAGAGAATAGAAATGTAATACTTTCCAGTTTCTGTCATGGAGATAGTTGCACTTTTGATTGTACCAATCATTTGACGATGTTGTTCCAATCTAACCCAACCAATCTTAGGGAGCTTGACTTTACCGTCAGAAACGGCTATTGTACCATTTTGGTTATTTGTTCGATAAGACTGACGGTGGCGTTTTGACTTGAATTTAGGAAAGCCAAATCCAGAGTTGAAGAATGATTTATAGGCTTTTTGCAAGTTGAGCTGAACATTAGCAAGTGCCAAACTGTCAACCTCTTTCAGCCAAGGGAACTCTTTCTTATACTGAGCTGGTGTGTTTTTGAGCGTTTTACCAGTCTCCTCGTAATACTTGATTTTATCTGCAAGCATCATATTCCAGATAGCACGAGATGAACCGAATGTTTTCGCAAACATGATACGCTGGTCAAGGTTGGGATATAAGCGAAATTTATAGGATTTTTGCTTAACAGTCACACAGAACTCCTTCCCAAGTTTTTTATACTACTATTATACCTCTAGTAGCCTCAATACTCCAAGTCGCTTGGACGATACTATCCTACGAATTTGACTGCTTATACTTTAACCTCTATTTTTGGGGGCGATGATTACACATTGAGTCCTATGCCATATCCAAGCCCTAACATCCCACCACCTAAGAGGTAGGGGAATTACGTGCTGTTAGTTAAGCAGGGAAGGCGATTGGCATCTATTGACTTCATTCTGTAAAAATTTTTCTATTTTGTCCACTAATAGGGAATGTTGTGTTATAATAATGTTGCATTATAAAGCAACAAAAGGAGGTGCTCGGATGTTTTCTGGTAAAAGACTAAAGAAAATAAGAGAAGAAAAGCAACTATCACAGACCGATATAGCAGAAAAACTTCATATTAACCGCTCATCCTACAATAAATGGGAAACAGGTGTATCAAAGCCCAATCAAAAGAACCTAGTGCTACTTTCGCAGCTGCTAGAAGTAGACCCTAGCTATTTTGAGTCAGAACATGCTATTGTAGCAAGCTACCTAAAACTTAGCGAAGAGAACCAGCTAAAAGCGAGTGCGTTTGTGAATAAGCTGCTTTCTAAGCAGTTGCAAGAAGAGCGTGAGCGTAAGGTATTGGAACTCTTTCCGGTGCGTGTGCTAAGAGACGTCCCACTGTCAGCTGGTCTAGGTGAGAGTTACTATGATGAATACGACTACGAGACCGTCTATACTGATAGAGAGGTTAGCTATGATGTCGCTGCTTATATCAAGGGAGACTCCATGTTGCCAGATTACTTAGATGGAGAAGTAGCGCTTATCAATGAGACAGGGTTTGATTATAGCGGTGCGGTCTATGCTATTTATCTTAATGGCCAAACCTTTATCAAAAAGGTCTACAAAGAGGATGCTCACTATCGGATTGTGTCCCTTAACGATGAGTATGAGGACAAGTATGCTTATCAAGAAGATGAATTCCGTATTGTTGGCAAAGTCATCAGTCACTTTATGCCGGTGGTAGGTGCAGGAGGTGTATCATGAAACTAAAGGATATACTCGAGCTTGGAACATACGGCTATAACCCAGACTGTAAGGTAGACATCTTTGATATGGCTAACTTTGAGAAGCGCTTAAAATTAGATACAAATGCACATTCAGTTTTCTCATTACATTACCATCTGATTTTAGTTGTCAAATATAGACGACCAGTATTCACTGATGAGGTTTCTGAACGAGCAAAAGAAATCTTTGAGTACATCGCCCCAAAATATAAAATAGAATTGCTTGAGTGGAATCACGACAAAGACCACGTCCATATTCTATTCAAAGGTCAGCCCATGACAGAAATGAGTAAGTTCATCAACGCTTATAAATCGGCTTCTAGCCGACTACTAAAGAAAGAATTTCCAAGTATTCGTCAGAAGCTATGGAAAGAGATGTTCTGGTCTCAATCGTTCTGTTTGTTATCAAGTGGTGGTACTCCCATAGAAATTATTCGACAATATATCGAAAAACAAGGACAGAAAAAATGACAATTAAGCAAAAAGCCTATAAATTTAGGTTATACCCTAATAAAGAGCAAGAAATCATGTTCGTTAAAACATTCGGCTCATCACGAGCTATCTGGAACATGATGTTGGCAGATAAAATCACATATTATGAGGAAACAGGGAAGATGCTTAGAAATACGCCTGCACAATACAAAAAGGACTTTCCTTGGCTAAAAGAGGTTGACAGTTTAGCTCTGGCTAATGTACAGCTTAATCTTCAGAAAGCTTATAAATCCTTCTTTCAGTCTGGTTTTGGTTTTCCTAAATTCAAGAAAAAGCGCTATCGTCAATCTTATAAAACCAACAATCAAAAAGGGAGTATCGCTCTTGAAAATGGCGCTATTAAACTACCTAAAATCGGTTGGGTAAAAGTCAAAGACCATCGTCGAATCAACGGTATCATTAAGAGTGCAACTATCTCAATGACAGAAACAGGTAAATACTACGTTTCCATTTTGTGTGAAAGCGAGGTAGTACCATTTCCTAAAACAGGTTCTAATGTAGGGATTGACCTTGGTATTTCTGATTTTGTTATTCTCTCAACCGGTGAGAAGATTGGTAACGAGCGTTTTCTCAAACAACTGTCAAAGAAACTAGCCAAAGAACAGAAAATCTTATCACGTCGTGCCTTGGTTTCCAAAAAGTCAGGTAGGAAACTATCTGATAGTATGAATTACCAAAAGCAACGTATCAAAGTGGCTAAGATTCACGAAAAGATAGCTAATAAACGCCGAGATTTCCTCCATAAGCTAAGTACGGAGATTATCAAGAACCACGATATTATCTGTATCGAGGACTTATCGAGTCAAAATCTCATGAAAAATCACAAGCTGGCTAAAGCTATTGGTGATGTCTCTTGGTCTGAATTTGTGAGAATGCTAGAATACAAAGCTGATTGGTACGGAAAGACGGTCTCTAAAATTAGTCGTTGGTATCCATCTTCTCAACTCTGTTCCGATTGTGGTTTTTCTTCTGGTAAGAAACCGCTTCATATCAGAGAATGGACGTGTGATAATTGTGGGTGTCACCATGATAGAGACATCAATGCTAGTATCAATATCCTCAAAGAGGGGTTACGTCTAGCCTAATAAAAACTAACATGAACCTTAGGAACTAGGGAGATAGCTTGATCAATTTGTGTAACCGCTGTTGGTTAGAAAGCTAAGCAACAAGTCAGCACATTACCCAAGAAGCTCCTACCTCTTAGCGATAGCGTAGGTAGGAGTAGTTCACTTGCAATGCCTGATGAAGAAAAGGAGGAGAACTCAAGCAAATGAACTCAATGAACCATAATGATATGATTTATCTGAAGGGTGAGCGTATCTATATGAAGCCCTATATCAAAGAATATGATGTCACAGAACACGTGAAAGAGCTTGTTGAAGAACTGGAAAAGATGAAACGGTAGGTGATTGATATGGGACTCATTGATTACTCAAGAGAACCACGCGCAGATATTGCCTTTATTGATATGAAATCCTTTTATGCGAGTGTTGAGTGCGTGGAGCGTGGGAAACACCCTTTGACCACTTCCTTGTGCGTGATGAGCCGAGCAGATAATGCTAATGGGTTGATCCTTGCGTCCTCGCCAACCTTTAAAAAAGTGTTTGGTAAAGAAAACGTAGGGCGCAGCTATGATTTACCCTTTGATATTGAGACTAGAAAGTTTAGTTATTACAATGCTAAACGCCAAGGAATAGAGATAACCCCACAATATGTGCGCTATATCGAAGAATGGGCCAAAAGAACACTCATTGTCCCTCCTCGTATGGGCTTGTACATAGAAAAGAACATGGAAATCCAAAAAATCTTTGAGGAGTATGCGACGAAAGATGAAATACTGCCTTATTCTATCGACGAAGGCTTTATAGACTTAACCTCATCTCTGAATTACTTTGTCCATGACAAGACCTTATCAAGAAAAGATAAACTGGATTTAGTGTCCTCACGCATTCAACATGATGTATGGGCTAAAACAGGTATCTACTCAACCGTAGGGATGTCTAATAGTAATCCCTTACTTGCTAAGCTAGCACTGGATAACGAAGCTAAAAAGACCCCCACCATGCGTGCCAACTGGTCTTATGAAGATGTTGAGACGAAGGTGTGGGGGATTGCTAAGCTAACAGACTTTTGGGGGATTGGAAAGCGTACAGAAAAACGACTAAATAAGTTAGGTATCTACACCGTCAAAGACCTTGCAAGCAGCAATCCAGACCTCTTAAAAAAGGAATTTGGTGTTATTGGGGTGCAGCACTGGTTTCATGCAAACGGTGTTGATGAGAGTAATGTCAAAGAGCCTTACAGACCAAAGTCAAAAGGCTTAGGAAACTCGCAGGTACTTCCTAGAGATTATGTAGTACAATACGAAATAGAGCTCGTCCTAAAAGAAATGGCAGAGCAAGTAGCTATTAGATTGCGCCGTGCTAGAAAGAAAACAACGAACGTCGCTATTTTTATAGGCTATTCTAAGAGCGAACAAAAAAGACCCATTAACACCCAAATGAAAATAGAGCCAACACAAAGCACAAAAACACTTAGTGAGGTAGTTATAGCACTCTTTCGAAAGAAGTATACAGGTGGAGCTGTACGCTCAATTGGTGTACGCTATGAGAATTTTGTATCAGAGGATATTGTGACCTACTCTCTTTTTGATGATGTAGAGTCAATAGAGAAAACAGAAAGACTAGAGCGCACGATTGATGGTGTTAGAGAGCGTTTTGGTTTTCTAGCTATACAAAAAGCGTCTGCCTTGGCAGAAGGATCACGCACAATAGAGCGTTCAAAACTAATTGGTGGACATTCAGCAGGAGGATTGGACGGACTAACATGATTGATAGAAGCTATTTGCCCTACAAAGCAGCAAGAGAATACCAGGATAGGAAAATGGCAAAGTGGCTTGGCTTTTTCTTATCTGAGCATACGGCAGCGCTCAACGATACCGGTGATACAGTAGTGTTTGGTGAGCAACTTTCACTAGATGAAAAGCTAGTATTGCTTAATCAAGTGTATTTAAACAGGTTAAGAGCAAACTTTGTCACATCTGGAGGGCTAATCACTGGAGAGATAAGTGACATTCATGGTGATAGTATTGGTATTCATGGAAAAGGATGTTTTAAGTCGATTAAAATAGGCGATATAGTGAGCGTGGCATTAGCGGAGGAGGATGACTATGAACCGGAGTGAGACACAATTTGACTATTTTAGCGAGAATTTCAAGCGTTTTGAACAGGACTACTACAAGTATTCAGCTCTTGACATCCCTCTCACCTTTATTACTGATGATATATTGCGTATGATGACAGCTAATCAGAGAGATTACTTCCGGCTAAATCAGCAGCAAGCTAAGGATAACAAGAACCACTATTTTGTCTTTGAAGTGACGATGATCGAGTCCACTCGCAGCTATAAGTATCTCGGTCATCAATACACCTTGGATATGGATAAAGAAAAGGAGGATTGCTAAAAGAGGTGTTTTCCTCTTCTTTGTTAGTTAGGGGTATAGTGGTCTAAAAATCTCCCCAAAAAAGTGGACTGGCCATTCTTTATTCTGAATGCCATGTAGATTGCTAAATAGGGTAGATTTTGCTATACTATAGACAAGGTCAATTCAGAGACCATCGTTTAAGCGAAAACCTCAAGTGGCTCTGCTGAAATCTACGGAAAGAAAGCAAGGGTGCTTGACCATGCAATGGTATCAACTATTGAGGTTTGAGAACCATCAAAGATAGCATGGTACTGAAACTGGTTATTCCCCTTTTTTCAGAGATTTGATGTTTGAGAACCATCAAAGATAGCATGGTACTGAAACTTGAAACCTAATAATAATGAAATACCTAGAGTTTGAGAACCATCAAAGATAGCATGGTACTGAAACTTCGAGGTCAAGAGTCGTATTAACGTCAGTGTTTGAGAACCATCAAAGATAGCATGGTACTGAAACCCAGTCTAAGTTCGCGTTACTTAGTGGAAGGTTTGAGAAACATTTGAATATCGCTGTAGCAACAAGTTACGTTGCTTTTTTTGTTTTTTTGAAAAGGCACTTACAGAAAGTATGAGGCGTCATATTGAATCCCCTATCACTTTATTGGTTTTGGTGCAAGCTTTTGTATTGTTTTTTCTACATAAAGCAAATACAAAAGCTTAAAAAAGTGGTATAATAGTTAAGAGTACAGATAGATGTAAGAAAGGGGCGAAATGTAATGAATAATTGGCTAAGAGTTTTTAAACTGCAGCGATTAAACATGAACGTTGAAGGCGAGCGTTTAAAAGAACAGCGTAAAGTGATGCGTAGTTTATTTAGTCCTCAAGTAGCTTATAACCTACTTCGAGGCCGAGAACTTGATGAGCGTACCAATAAACACTTGTATTTATTGCAAAAGGTTGCTTCTAGCGATGTTCATTACAATCGTTATTTGACTCGTCATACAGCTAAATAATATGAATTATAGTAATCGAGAGCTAAGTGAACCACCCCTACCTACGCATACGCTAAGAGGTAGGGGTGGTTCACGATTAGGAGTCTCAATTTTACTCTCGGTTCGAGAATCAGCTTAATAATGTAGCAGCAACCCTATTGGTTGTTTTTTTGTGCAAAAAAACACTCTCTGTAATTAACAGAGAGTGCATTTCCTAAATGTAGAAAAAACAAGAAGGAAATACTTTCCTCTTACAAGCCAAGGAGTATTACGTTTTGGTAAACGAAGGGGAAGTCCAAGCCTGTATAGGTTGTACGGCGATGTATGGTGTAAGGAAAAACTTAAGGGAAACATTACCATACAGGGAATACTTGCTGCAGGTAGGCTTAGGAGAGAACCTACTTGCAATATACAATATAACTTTAGGGAAGAGAGTCACGAAGAGAGTTGATAGGATAGGTGACTATCAACTCCTATGGCTATTGTAGCAAAACAAGGCACAAACTACAATAGCTTGATTACCTATGGTAGTAGTTGCTCTAAAAGTCCTCACCAATTTCAAAAAGAGTGGTGTTCTGCTATACTAACGTTAAGGTCAATTCAGAGACCGTCGTATAGCGAGAACTTCAAGTGGCTCTGATCGAATCTGCGGAAAGATAGTAAGGGTGCTTGACTATGTTAGATGGTATCAGCTATTGAGGTTTGAGAACCATCTAGGTTAGCATGGTACTGAAACAAATCTTTACAACGAAGAGACTCTACAAACGTTTGAGAACCATCTAGGTTAGCATGGTACTGAAACCAATGTGGTATAGAGTATCTACAAGACAAGTTTGAGAACCACTAGAATCCTGCACAAGCAACCACTCAACGGTTGTTTTTTTCTTGCCCTAATTTCACGCACATTAAGCGATCTAAAAAATTTGCTACCCATCTGCCAGTCGACTTGGAGAATGCTAGGGTGTGATGATATAATGAATTTAGATTGAAACGTCTAGGAGAATATCATAAAACCATATGACGTTTTGACTTAATTACTAGATGAAAATGAGGAGGAAAAGGTATGATCCAACTTAGTCGCTATGTCGGTGAATGGCTCGACAAAAATAAAGAAGATACCGTTGATAAAACACTCAATAAAGCACTTGATGTTATTCATAGTGATATTTCAAAAGCGATGACACGTCAAGAAGTTTTTGAACTCGTAAAAATAGCTCTCGAAAAAGATGCTTATTTCTACGTTGTGCCCATCGAAAAGAGTGTTTCAGAGATGAAAGTAGATAAATACTATCGCTATGAGGTAACCAAGAAAATCACTGATAACGGGAACAAAACATTTACAGAGGTTATCTATGGAAAAGGCGATAAACTCATTCAGCGCTTCATAGATGAGAGGGATAACATCTTTAGCAATACAATCTTGAATGTTACTATCTTTGAATACGACACCTTTGAGGGTATGGTCTATGACATGTCCGAAGAATGTTACTTAATGGACAATATGGTCTACATTGTAACCTCGCAGCAGCTATATAAGCCAGTCCAATGGTTAGATAATAAACGTGATGTGTTCTTTGAGGAACGGAATAATTTCACGATGGAGACGACATTTTATCCAATTGTGGAAGGGCTTTGCTGAAAACAAAAGCCCTAGCTTATTGCTAGAGCTTTGCACTGTTTTAAAACGAGAAACTGTAACTCCTAATTGACTGTAATGACTTTAGGAGTATATCCATTATATCACGCACTCCAAAACCGTCAAGACCAGGATAGAAGTGGTAGAGGTATACCATGAAAATTGCTAATTAGGGTAGATTTTGCTATACTATAATCAAGGTCAATTCAGAGACCGTCGCTTGCGAGAACTTCAAGTGGCTCTGCTCGAATCTGCGGAAAGAAAGCAAGGGTGCTTGACTATGTTAGATGGTATCAGCTATTGAGGTTTGAGAACCATAAAGATTAGCATGGTACTGAAACAACCGCTAGCGGCAGCTGTCTGATTGTAATTGTTTGAGAACCATAAAGATTAGCATGGTACTGAAACTCCGCATCTTGAAAACCAAACTGATTTTGTGTTTGAGAACCATAAAGAATACTAAAACAGCAACCCTAAAGGTTGTTTTTTTTGTACTCTTTTTTTCCGCTTATATGCCCTATTTGTCATTACATTGTCTATGGTAGTATTGTCACTGTAAAGCATAGGTGATAAAATGTATATAGAAAAGAAAAAAGGAGGAATCCCATGCCATCTACAAACGTTAACATCCGCATGGATATTGAAACAAAAAAAGAAGCAGAAAAACTTTTCGATAGCCTAGGAATTAGAATGACAACGGCAATCAATATCTTTTTAACTAACAGCCCGTAATTCCCCCACCTCTCTTAGGTGGTGGGATGTAAGGGCTTGGATATGGCATAGGACTCAATGTGTAATCATCGCCCCCAAAAATAGAGGTTAAAGTATAATCAGTCAAATTCGTAGGATAGTATCGTCCAACCGACTTGGAGTATTGAGGCTACTAGAGGTATAATAGTAGTATAAAAAACTTGGGAAGGAGTTCTGTGTGACTGTTAAGCAAAAAGCCTATAAATTTAGATTATCTCCCAATCGAGAACAGAAACACATGTTCACTAAAACCTTTGGTTCATCTCGTGCTATCTGGAATATGATGCTTGCAGATAAAATCAAGTATTACGAGGAGACTGGTAAAACGCTCAAAAACACACCAGCTCAGTATAAGAAAGAGTTCCCTTGGCTGAAAGAGGTTGACAGTTTGGCACTTGCCAATGTTCAGCTCAACTTGCAAAAAGCCTATAAATCATTCTTCAACTCTGGATTTGGCTTTCCTAAATTCAAGTCAAAACGCCACCGTCAGTCTTATCGAACAAATAACCAAAATGGTACAATAGCCGTTTCTGACGGTAAAGTCAAGCTCCCTAAGATTGGTTGGGTTAGATTGGAACAACATCGTCAAATGATTGGTACAATAAAAAGTGCAACTATCTCCATGACAGAAACTGGAAAGTATTACATTTCTATTCTCTGTGAAAGCGATGTCCAGCCCCTTCCAAAGACAGGTACTTCTGTTGGTATCGACCTAGGTATTGAAAACTTCGCCATTCTATCCACTGGTGAGAAAATCGGTAATGAGCGGTTTCTGAAGAACCTATCTAAGAAGTTAGCTAAGGAACAAAAAATCTTGTCAAGGCGTGCCTTGGTAGCCAAAAAAGCAGGTAAGAAACTATCGGAAAGTATGAATTACCAAAAACAACGTCTCAAAGTGGCAAAAATACACGAAAAGATAGCCAATAAGCGACGAGATTTCCTCAATAAGCTAAGTACAGACATTATCAAGAACCACGATATTATCTGTATTGAGAACTTAGCGAGTAAAAATCTCATGAAAAACCATAGGTTGGCTAAAACTATCGGAGATGTGTCTTGGTCTGAGTTTGTGAGAATGTTGGAATATAAGGCTGAATGGTACGAGAAACAAGTATCAAAAATCAGTCGTTGGTATCCATCATCTCAACTATGTTCAGATTGCGGTCACAACTCTGGAAAGAAACCACTCAATATCCGAAATTGGACTTGCGAGAATTGTGGTTCTCATCATGATAGAGATATCAACGCTAGTATCAATATCCTAAATGAAGGATTGAGATTAGCCTAGTCCAAAACAAATGAACCGTAGGAACTACGGGGATAGCTTGGTAAAATAGTGTAACCTCTGTTGGTTAGTCAGCTAATCAATAAGTCTGCACTCTACCCAAGAAGCCCCTACCTCTTAGCGTATGCGTAGGTAGGGGTGGTTCACAGCAAGCAATTAAAGAGCAAGGTATCCCATTCATAATAAGTACACGTAGTTCAAACATTGACCTGCTTAAACAGAAACAAGAAGTATCAGAAGCGGACGAAAACATTAAGAAAAGCTAGTGCTTGTTTTAGAAAGGATATAG
Organism: Streptococcus hyointestinalis; assembly: GCF_900459405.1. Taxonomy (NCBI): domain Bacteria; kingdom Bacillati; phylum Bacillota; class Bacilli; order Lactobacillales; family Streptococcaceae; genus Streptococcus; species Streptococcus hyointestinalis. The sequence continues at coordinate 111,917 of NZ_UHFN01000002.1, read as the reverse complement.
GGGATGTCGCTAAACAAACTACCGATAAGAGGTATTGCTAAAAGCGTAGCAAGAGAAACCTATCAACAATTACCAGAAAATGAATGGGAATATAGTCGTACTGACTGGTATCGCTATATCCTTATCTGTTTGATGATAGAAAAAGACCCTAAGAGTAATGCTACCTTCTTAGAGTCTCTGTACGCTAATTTAGAATTTTTAGGACTACTGCCAAAGGAAGCAAAGGACTTAAAGCCAGAAGCAGCAAGAGAAGTAGCTGCCGAATATTTCGCTCAATGGGTGTTGGCTATGGTAGCGTCCAGTAGAACATTTTACAACCCAAGATTGTGGGATGAAACGCTCCGAACTGCTAAAAGAGTGAGAAAACAACCAAGACGTGTCAGTGTCATCGTTGCACAATATTTGGCTTCACATCAATTTGAAGAGCGTGGGCAGTAGTTGTTAAGACCACCATAGGGTCACGCCAAACGCATGAAGAAAAAAACGTTTTCAGAAATCGGAAATCATAATCAAAGATCAATCAAAGTAGTACACTAGAATAGAGGTGAACTACAATGATTGATTTTCTTTTATCCATAGAAGAGCACAAAGAAGAGTATGATAGCCGTCAAGCTTGGAAAATCCGCTATCCTCTCTCTACCATTCTCTTTCTAGTTTTCTCTTGTCAATTAGCAGGGATTGAAACGTGGAAAGAGATGGAAGATTTTATAGAAATGAATGAATCTGTCCTGGGAGAGTACGTTGACTTGAGTGTCGGTTGTCCTTCTCATGACACCTTGGAACGTGTTGTGAGTATGGTCAATCCAGATTTCATAAAAGAACTGAAATTGTCCTTCGAAGCTAGTTCGGAAACAACTGATTTTTCAAAATTGATAGCCGTTGACGGAAAAACGATTCGGGGGAACCGAGGAAAACACCAATCCCCTACTCATATTGTCACTGCCTATGATGGTGGCAATCGGATTAGTCTTGGGCAGGTAGCTGTTGAGGATAAAAGCAATGAAATTACTGCCGTTCCTCGTCTCTTGCGTCAGCTAGACCTTCGTAAGAGTGTTGTCACGATTGATGCCATGGGAACTCAGACAGACATTGCGGACGTAATTATAGGAGGTAAGGGTGATTACTGCTTGGCAGTCAAAGGAAATCAAGGAACTCTCCATGAGGATATTGACCTTTATTTTAGTGATGCCAAATTATTATCTAAGTTGACAGAGAAAGGCTGTCATTATCAGACCATTGAAAAGGCACGCAGTCAGCTTGAGGTGAGGGACTACTGGGTTTCTCACGATGTGAGATGGCTGAGCCAACGACACCCAAAATGGAAAAAACTTCGTGGGATTGGTATGACTAAGAATACCATTGATAAAGATGGCGTCATTACGGAAGAAGTTCGTTATTTTATCCTCAGTTTCAAGGGTGATGTACAGACTTTTTCACAGGTAGTTCGCGGTCATTGGTCAGTTGAGAGCCTGCATTGGTTGTTAGATGTGGTTTACCGAGAAGATAAGAACCAGACCTTAGATAAACGAGCTGCTTTCAATTTAAATGCTATTCGTAAGGTCTGTCTTTATCTTTTACAAACTATGACATTCCCTAAGGAAAAGCTGAGTTACCGCCGCAAACAACGCTATATTTCTGTCCATTTGGAGCATTATTTGCCACAATTATTTGGAAATCGAGGATAAGGTGCTTGTACAAAGGTAGATACCAAGTTTAAAGCAGTTATTTACGGGGACAAAAGGATGAAGAGAAAGTTTTCATGCGTACGGCGTGCCATAGGGTATGGTAGTCTTGTCAATCTAAAAAAACATGTTATAATAGAATTGTACAGGAATCTCCTACCTGTATATATGCTACATCAATAAACATGTTTCCTCTGCCTTTGTCATGCTATTTATGGCACGAGGAGCACCATGTTTTCGGTTGATTTTTCTTTAAAAAATCATTTAAAATTTCCTGTTCTCCCACCTTCTCAGGTGGGAGTCTTTTTGTAGTCAAATGAAGTAAGCATAGGCTATGGTAGTCTTTTCAATTTGAACTATTGTGCTAAAATGAAAATGTACAGGAAAACCTGTGCAGCAGATTAGTTAAGACTATGTTTTGCGGTCTATAATCTTATTTTCGTATTTTGGACTCCTTTCACAAAATATGAAAATAAGAAGCAATCAGTGATAGATTGCTAAAACGAATTTCTTTCCTTTCCAAAGGCATCCATAGTAGAAGTGGGTGCTTTTTCTTTTCTTGTGTTATGCAGGAATTGTCGAGATTACTTTTGGTTTTTTAGTATCGGATCTGATAAAAAAACTTTTGTACGTGGTAGCTGCCATGTGAATTGCTAAAAGGGTCGAAGTTTGCTACACTATAGACAAGGTCAATTCAGAGACCATCGTTTAAGCGAGAACCTCAAGTTACTCTGTCGGAATCTGCGGAAAGAAGGTAAGGGGGCTTGACCATGTTAAATCGATGCTGAGACGTTTATTACATAAGTAAGTCACTTTTTGTTTCAGTCAGAAAACCTTTTATTATAACGTGGTACTGAAACTTGTCATTTATTCGCTATGGAGATAGTTAGATTTGAGAACCTAAGAATTAATATGGTGTTGAAACTATCCCTCTTTCCTGTTTTTTGAGGAAATAGTTTGAGAATAACAAGTGGTAGCAACTTCAAGTTGCTTTTTTCTACTATTTGTCAAGCCTTTCAAGGCATTTGATGAACAATATTTTGAGTTCAATAGTTAAAATAAGGAAATTGTTTTATTTTGGACTGAAGTTTAGTGTAAAAAGTGTATACAAAACCAACACCTTATTTTGTGATTTTTGAAATAAGGTGTTACAATGATATGGCATAAACAATTTTACTGATTTTGGGTTGAAGTATAATCGTAAAGTTTGTTATGCATAATGAGGTAATACATTGTCCGAATGAGACGATGTATGGAGGCAATCGTGTGTGGCTTTGTTGAAGTCGTTTGCGATTGTCTTTTTCGTTTCTCATAAAAGTCTGCGATATGGCAAGGATTGGTGTGACTAGCTGAAGCGATATTGTGAATGCATTTGAACAGAATCTTTCTAGCATAGGGATTGCCACGCTTGGTAATGTGTTCCTTAGCGATGAAGTTTCCAGATTCATAGTGTCTCAGGTCAATACCGATAAAGGCATTGATTTGATTGGCAGACTGAAAACGGCGAATATCTCCCAGTTCACCAATGATACTGGTCGCTGTGGTTTCAGCTATTCCAGGAATAGAGAACAGAATGTCATATTCAGGTAATGGCTGAGCTAGTTCCACCATTTCGTCTAAGACTGCTTGTCTCTGTTCAGAAAGTCTAAGCAATTCTTTTGCATAGTAACGCACCTCTTCCAGCATTGGAGAGGTTTTCTTAACGGCACAATAAGACTGATTGGCTAGTTCTGTCAGCTTCTCTGCTAAGTAAACCACACGTTTGTCAGAAATCCGTTTTGAAGTGGACAGACGGATTCTCTTTGAGAGTTTATCCTTGCTTAACTCAAGCACGAAGTCCTTACAAGGAAAAGCTATAACTAAGTTCCAGTATTGTTCCCCAGTTGGTGTTGATAAGATAGTTTCCAATTCAGGGAAAGTGACTTGTAAGACCTTGTGTAGGCGATTTTTAGCCCGAACGATGTCCTCTGTTAAGTTCTGATAGAAACGGCTGAGATCCCGCAAGTTTTGGTAGACTTCTTCTTGGACATATGTCGGTTTACGATTCAGTACAAACTGAGACTGAGCCAGTTTTTCAGCGTCAATTTGATCGGTTTTCCGCACACGCAAGCTATCCAGTTGCTTCTTAGCTTCTAAGGGATTGAGCCGTGTATAAGCGTAGCCATTATCTTCTAGAAAAGCTTGAAGACGACGAGAATAGACACCTGTTGCTTCAAAGATGATTTCTGGCTTGTGGACGGTTTTCAAATCACCAAGTAGCCTAGAAAAGCCAATGGCATCATTGGACATGGTGTAGCTATGAACCTTCTCGCCATTGACTAGAATAGCCACTTCTGAACTTGCCTTACTCACATCAATCCCGAAAACTGAACGCATGATATTACCTCTTTGTCTTGAAATTCCTTGTTTTAGCGATGTCATTTTCAATACTCGACGTCTGGCGTCCCACATACTTTGATAACATTCTTCCTAAAACAGGTGTCTTGCCAGTTTTTATTGCGACGTCTAGCGTCAAAAAGCCCCACGACTTAACAAGACACCTCTACTTTAACATAAAGAAAAAGTAGTGAGTACTCTCTCCCGTCGGAGATTTCTTCACTACTAATCTTAGTATGTTTTTTTTGCCTTTTTCTCGGATATTGTGTTTACCTAAAAAATTCTGTCCATCTACCAGTTGGCTTAGAGATACTTAAGGTTTGATGATTAGATTGGTTTAGAAAAAATGATCTAGAGACATGATATGACAAATAAAACATACTAAGATTAGTAGTAAGTGCTTTTCCTCGTCGAGATTTTCTCACTACTAATCTTAGTATGCTCATTTCTTCCTATAATAGTTTTGGAGGTGGTTGAATATTGTCTCAAGTGAAATATAAAAAATCAACACAAAGTGTGTTGATAAAAATAGTAAGAATTATTATTTTTTTGATTTGTAGTGTCCTACTATAATCAAATCAAAATTTGATTAATGACCTAAAAACCATTTTGTCCAGTCCCACATAGTTTGTAACTCCTTTTCATTATTTTCTACAAGCTTAAGTATATCACTCTAAAATTATTTTATCGTTCAATGTCACTAGCGGTTGCTTTATAATCAAAATCGGTAAAAAAAAAAGATTGAGATTCTAGGAAATGATTAATTATATACCGTTTATGATAATTGTGTGAAATTGATAGGCTACTAGACTATAATGTATCTGTCAGTTAGCGAGACTAATAATGACAAATAAATAATGGGAGGAGAAACAAAATGAAAGATGAAAAAAACTTGCTCGAAGAGCTAGAAATTGACATTTTAGAATTGGATGATGTAGAAGGAGTACCAGCTACAGCGGCCACAAGTGGAAGTGGTGGTCACAGTACATGTGGTTCAACTTCATGTTCATCATGTTCGTCTAGTTGTGCATAAGATACAGAGGCAGCATTTCAATATGTAAAAGAAAGGAAATCAAAAAAATGAAAGATGAAAAAAACTTACTCGAAGAGCTAGAAATTGACATTTTAGAATTGGATGATGTAGAAGGAGTACCAGCTACAGCAGCCACAAGTGGAAGTGGTGGTCACAGTACATGTGGTTCAACTTCATGTTCATCATGTTCGTCTAGTTGTGCATAAGATACAGAGGCAGCATTTCAATATGTAAAAGAAAGGAAATCAAAAAAATGAAAGATGAAAAAAACTTACTCGAAGAGCTAGAAATTGACATTTTAGAATTGGACGATGTAGAAGGAGTACCAGCTACAGCAGCCACAAGTGGAAGTGGTGGTCACAGTACATGTGGTTCAACTTCATGTTCATCATGTTCATCTAGTTGTGCTTAAACAATAATTTAACATTTGAATCGAATAAACAGAATTATACAGCTATATATAATTCTGTATAGTTCTGTTTGTTTTTTATCGTGGTGAGGAATAGATGGTAAACTTAAAATATGTGATTCAAGAGGATAGTGTGTTAGTATCCTATCTTGGAAGAACTCGGAAGGTAGGACTCCCTAAGTGTCACTCTGTAGAAGATCTGATTCAATCTATTAGTGTAAATACAGATAAAATTTTTGGAATAAAGCAGGCTTTATCAGAACAGCTCTCTATATATAAAGCTGGAAAACAGTTATTTCGACTTCCACAGCATGAGGAAAAGTCACTAAAACGCTTTTTCCCAAGGGCAGTACGGTTGTCTACAAAAGAAGAGAATATATATAGGCAAAATCTGTTACTAAGTCATCTAAAAGGACCTTATTATGTTGAAATTACTGAACATCAGGAAATTAAACAATTGCAAGAAGGAATTTCTATTTATCATGTGTTAGATAAGGTTGAGACAGAATTAATACTACCAACTATTAATCATTTTCTAGATATTAATATTTTGAAAAATATATATTTTGAAAGCTTAATAGAGGTATTTGATATTATTTACGATCAGAAAAAATTTAAAATGAAAATTCAAACTCCTGAAAAAGAGGTATATAGTTTTGAAGATACTAATATAGATGAACTTGTATTTAAGACAATAAAAGGGATGATGGAGTCTAAATTGAGTTATGGCAGTATTGGTATAGGAAGAAGTAAAGCAGAGTCTTATGAAGATTTTTGTAACAAGCAAGGCAATAGAGGTGCACATATCTATTGTCAAGATAGCCTTGCTCGACATCTAGGACTTGTGCTTACCATGAGGTAGAAACATGCGAATTTGGCAATTTGTACAGGAAATAGTTATGAATTCCCATAGGAGTCAACCTATGAAGATTGTTTATCAGAACGTGAACTTATATTTTGGAACTTTAGATTATTTTCGTTCTCAGAGAGTTGAAGAGGGGATAATTATATTTTGGGATGAAAAGAAGCTATTTGTCAGTCCTCTATTTAATAAAAAGGATAAGATCTGTAGTCACTGTTTTTTGGAACATCGTAGTCAATTTAAACTGGCAGATTTTTTTGGACAAGGAAATGAAGTGATAGATATTGATGGAAATAATCTATATGAAGAAAAATTGCAATATGCTATCTCTCAACTAATTCGCCTCAATTCAGAATCTCCTTTGTTTGATTACTTTGTCATTGAGGATTATCAAATTTCTAGATACAAATTTTTTAGAATAGCAAATTGTAATACTTGTATTTCTAATAATAAAAGATTTGATAGCAGCATTATTAATAGTAATTATCAGTGTATGGCATCTTCTTTAAGAGAGAAATTAGGAGACTATTCTTGCTATATTCAACTAGATAATAAAGATACTGGCCTTTTTAGGCGAGAGCTAACAACTTTTTTAAAAAATGCAGTAACTGTTGAATTGCAGTACCCGTTTTCTCAAAGTGAGATGGTTTCAGGTATTGGGATTGATATTAGCTATAAAAAAGCCAGATCAAAAGCGTTTTTGGAAGCTATGGAGCGGTATAGTGGAATTGTTTCAAAGGGGCAAAAACGTTTTCTTTTTTCTCTAAATGACCTAAATCGAGAAGCAATGGATTACTTAAATCCTAATGAATACTTGTCTGGTCTTGGTAAGACATTGTTAAATCAGGAAACAAAAATTTATTGGCTAGTAGCGTATAACTATCAATCTCAAAAATACGTTTTAATACCCGAAGATTTTATCATTTACAAGGCAAAAAGACAGTCTACAAGTAAAAAATTAATAAACGTGAGTTCTAATGGACATGCTATTGGTAACAGTTTTAAGGAGGCTGTTATCTTCTCGCTTTTTGAGATGTATGAACGAGATAATTTTTTGCTTCATTGGTATGAAAAGAGAGTACCTAAAGAGATAAATCAAACAAGCATTTACGATGCAGAGATAAGCTACTATTTGATGTTGATCAAGAATTTAGATTATGAAGTATCAATTTATCAATTACTTTCCAGCCAAGTAATGAACATTTATTGGACAATTGCTCGTGGAAAAGGTAGCAATAAGTTTGCAACTTACTCAACGGCAGGAGCACATTTGTTTGGAAAGTCTGCAATTATTTCAGCTTTAAAAGAGTTATATTTTGCGCTTTATGCTTATGATCAAGATGTAGGAGATATTCAGAAAAATAGCCAACGTATGCTTCCTCAAGATGTTACTACAGTAGCAGATCATGCGATTTATTACTCAGTGGAGGAAAGAAGTCAAAATTTTAATTTTTTGAAGGAAGCAGAGATTATAGATTTTGATGTTGAGAGTGACTATAGTATTGATATAGATGCTTACTATTCAGAATTACTTGAGTTTACAAATAAAAAATTTGGGAATTTCTATATTGTAGAAAATACTCCAATTGGTTTAAAGGAGATCGGTTTATGTGAGGTAAAGGTTTTTGCTCCAGGAATGCAGGATATGAATTTTGGTTATGAAAATCAATACATCAATCATCGAAGAATTCAAGTCTCTAACTATAGCGAAATTCCAATACACCCCTTCCCTTAATATTCTAAACTTAGAAAGGAAAACAAATGAGTTTAATTGAAATTAATAATTTGATAAAAAATTTTGGAACAAAGGCTGTCTTAAAAGGTGTGGACTTAGATTTAGAATCAGGAAAAGTTTATACTCTACTTGGGAAAAATGGTGCAGGAAAGACAACTTTTATCAGTATTTTGCTCAAACTTATCAAGCAAGATGGGGGGCATGTAGCAACGAACCTAAATATCAAAAAAGATATTGGAGTTGTCTTTCAAGAAGATTATTTTCCAAAAGATATTACAGTTTTGGATTTAATTAAGCTACAGGCTTCTTTTTTCCATAAAAAAGTTAATATTGACGAACAACTGAAAAATATGGGATTGGAAAAGGAGAAAAATCAAAAAGCAGGGACGCTATCTGGTGGACAAAAACGGAAACTTTCCATTTTGTTGGCTGTATTACATAATCCTAAGTTATTGATTTTGGATGAGCCTACTGCAGGTATGGATTATGATAGCGTGGAAAAATTTGTACAGCAAATTAAGAAGTTAAAAGCTGAAGGTAAGACGATTCTTTTGATTACGCATGATTTGTATCAAATAGAGTCATTCGCCGACTACATATTGCTACTGAATGAAGGCATTTTTGAAGAAAACATCTCAGTAGATGATATGTTTGTAGAGGAGTTATATGAATTTCCAAGAGAAATGATAAAAAATGACGTTCCAAAAGAGAAATTATTTTATACAGATGATAAAAGTATGGTAATAAATCCCCTCTGCGCTCAAGAATTAATTGTAACGAATGAAATTACTAATCCAGAAAATTTCAAACGTCGTAAGCAAGTAGTTGATATTTTTAAACGTATTTCATTTATAGAAGGAGAAAAATAATGATTTCAATTGTACAACAGATAAAAAATAGTCTACAAAATAAAAGATTTGTTATTTTTACTATTTTATTTCCAGTAACATTTTATATTTTTTTTATTAAACAACTGAACTACGTAAATACTGAGGATAATGGAATGATTGCTTTGTTCTCAGCTATGTTTGGCATTGCAGGAAGTGGTCTGAACACCTTTAGTCAAAAGGTTTCAAAGGAAAAGGGATACTTCCGTATTATGGATAAAATTTCCCCATATTCTTACGCACATTACATGTTTGATAGTGTAATGGCTCAAACGATTTTAAATATTTTGATTCTATTTTTTATAACCTTGGCTGGGATTTTAGTCGGGAGTTTAAAAGTAACGGGTTCCTATCTATTTATTGCTAGTTTATTACTCTATTTTGGTTTTTGTTATATAGTAATCGGTTTTCTACTGGGAACAATTTTTAATGACGAAACGCTAGCTTCTGCTTCTATGCCAATCTTCTTCGCTTTTATGATGTTGAATATTACACCGAATATCATGAATACAATGAAAATGCCAGATATCATCGTAACAATACAAAAATTTTTCCCTGGCTTTTATTATAATGAGGTACTTTTAAACAATACCGCTGAAAAGTTCTTACAAGCTTTTCTTGTAATTTCTCTGTATATTGTTATCGCTGGGCTTGTGACAATCATTGTAAGTAAATCTCTACAAGTAAATAGGAGACAATAATGAATAAGCTTACTTCTAATCAGTTGTTTTCACACTATGAGTTGTTGCATCGTCAGGCTGAACCAGGCTTCTTTGAGAAAAAAACAAAAGATTATGTAAGGCGGGTTTTATGCAGAATTAATATCAAAAAAATTTATGAAGGGAAATTAGGGTTGATTTATCAGTATATAGGACGAGAAGGACGAGATAATCATTATGACCTAGCTTTTCGTTCTGAGTTGGATGCAGTAGAAATTAACGAGAGCACTCAAGTTTATTATCATGGGTGTGGTCATGACGCTCACACTAGTATTCAATTAGAGCTTGCAACATATGTAGCACAAAACAAACCGAAATTAAATATACTGTTCATTTTTCAAGCTAGTGAGGAGAAGTACGGTGGAGCAAAAGAAGTTTGTAAATTTTTGAAGGAAAATAAAATTTCAATATCAAAAATTTATGCTCTCCATGTCACCTCTGATTTGTACTCTAATTATGTATCAATTAATAAGGGTGATGTTCTAGCAGCAGGGTTAACATGTCATTTAAAACTCTCGTTAAGAGATAGTGGACATGTGAGTCATCAAAGAGAAAGTGCCGCAACTCTATTTGCTAAGTTAGTTTTATTATCAATGAAATTGAACGAATCAGATTTTCGTTGTAAAATTACAAATTTTTTTTCTAACGGGTCTCACAATGTATCTCCAACAGAACTATCTTTTAATATCACTTTTAGAGGAAAAACTGCTGAAAAGTGCAAGCTAAAACAGCAAATATTTTTGAAGCAGTTAAATGTTGATTATCAAAATGAAATCATTATGAACTATCCTGTACTACACAATGATGCAAGGCTCTATGAATGGGTCTATCAAAATTTATCTCAAAGTGAAGTTATAAAGGTGTTGGAAACACCGTTCTTATTTTCCTGTGATGATTTTTCATTTTATGGTAAGGAATTGGATGCTGAGACATGTTATTTCTTTATTGGTGCATATAATGGTGGTCACGCTATCCATTCAAAGAAATTTGTGACACCGAAAGCTACCTTGCTAAGAGGATTGTATGTAATGACGTTATTGGTGGAAAAGGAGAATGAACGAATCAATGGTTAAAAATATATATTATAGAAAAACAAATTTTCCAAACAATGAATTTTCAAATATTTTCCAAAAAGGTTTTTTTAAAATATTGCGCACACATCAGTCTAAATACTCTCACTTAGTAGAACAATTAGAATTGACCCGCGAGACAGGAATTCAGGAATTAAATCTTGCAATTCAGGATTTTCCAGAAAATAAAAACAAACAGCAATTACTTAAATTTTCACATGATTTTTACAATAATCGTGGTGATATATCTAATAAATATAGTAAAATAGCTTCACTAATTCCACAAAAACTGATAGTTATATTTGATTCTTATTTTGAATATCAAAGACAAATTATAGAGATTGAAGACAAGATTGAAGGGTTGGTTCATCAACAGTATTTAACTGAGAAACAGTTAATTATGGAAGGCTTATCTAAACACCCTGATTTTATTCAAAATACAAAGATGATTGACCAAAGTCTCTATCAAAAAATTGAAAAACTACTTAAAACAAATGTTGAAAAGCATAATAAAAAACAACGTCAAATGGATGTTTTCTTGTATAATTACTATGCTCGTATATCTACTAAAACAAGCCCATTAGGTTTGTTGGGAACGACTGGTGTACACGGACGAGAAATGTTTGACCTAAAGAAAAATATTATTATGTCGGTGAATTCATCTATTATTTTGAAGTTGTTTGATCGGATTTATCTAAATCCGAAATATCAGCCAAAGTTAACATTTAAACTAAATGAGACTCTTATCTATAAAGACGGAAAGTATTATATTACGGTATTTAATGATATTGCAGGGAAAAGTCTTTATCGTAACCGTCAAGAATTGGTAACTCTTTCTGAAAATAGGAGCTTAAATGGAATTCTAGAACTGTTTAAGAGTCAACAAGTGTTAACAGGAAGTGCACTTCTGAAATATTTATCACAAAATGCTCAAGAGGGTTACCTTCCAAAATTGTTGGAAAATCGAGTAATACTTCCAGCAGAACAAATCAACATTGTCGGAAATCAAAGCATTTCACAAGCCTTGCTTGAAAAATTAAAAGAAATTTCCTCAGAATTATTCTCAGACGAGATTGCAATCCTTAAAAAAGTAGTTGACCTAGAAAATGAAATGTTTTCTTGGACTATCTATGATCAATTGATAGAAGAAGTTCACCAAATCGTTCAAGCTTATGGTATAGAAGGTTTTAATAAGTCTACCTATGTTTCAATTGATACGGTTACATCACAAAATGGCATCTATTTGGAAGAACAAGTCAAAGTAGTAAAAGAAAACCAGAAAATTATTGAGGACTTATCAAAATTTATTTCAATCTTTGATATTTCAACTCGCAGTAAATATTTAGCTTATGAAATGCTCAAGACGAATTATGGAAGTGAGTTTATTCCCAAAAATGCTAGAGAAGTAAGTAAATTTTTACGAGATTTGGCAGCAACACTTTTTCAAAGAGATGCTTATTGGATGGAATCTTTTGGATATTTAGGAACTTCCTACGATCATCAGATTGACAACCAGCTCTTGAAACTGAAGAAAGACATTGTGCAACAATTATTAGTACAAGATTTGGGAGATGGTTCGGTTCTTGTTATTTCGCATGATTTATTGAAAGATTCTACGGCGCAATTAGAAAAACTAGTAGGTCAGACTCATAAATCCCGTGGGTACTTTCTACAAGTGAGTCCAGAAAATAAAATTATTTTCAATCATATTTATAAAGGATATGGTGTTTATAGAAGAAGATTCAATCATTATCTTCCAAAAGAATTAGATGCTTATAGGCTAGATGGAGAGATTGTTGATATTCCAATGACATTTGGTTTTAATGCTAATATTCGGGAAAGTACTGATAGAACTTTGTATTTGCCATTAGGCGATTTGACTTTGAAAAGTCCTAAGCAGCTGACGTGGTTAGATTTAGGATTTAGACTTTCAAAAAGTTCAAAAGAGATTGAAGTATTTGAGAAGACAACAGGAAATATTGTTTATCCGCATTTTTTAGGTAGTTTAATTACTGTTGCTCTTCCTTCGTTAGTCGCAGTGTTCAACTCTATCACTCTTAATGACTCTATTTATTTTGACTTTGGAGAATTGTTATTAAGACAAAAATTGGAGAAAAAATCAGAAGAGAAGGTAATATTGCCTAGAATATGCTTTGAAAATACAGACTTGATTTTATCTAGAAAAAAGTGGTATTTCACTTGTAAGGAGTTACGTGTTATTCTTGATAAAGATAGTTCAATGGGAAGAAAATGGTTAGAGGTAGTAGGATATTTTGAAAAAGAAGGGCTACCGTTGTCTTTCTTTATCAAAGATTTTTTTGAAAGTTACAACCAAGACTCTGAATTATTAAAAACGAAACCACTATATATTAATTTTGAGTCTTTCTTGAGTTTTAAAGCTTTTGTAGTGTTTATGAAAAAGAAAGAAAAAATTTTAATTGAAGAAACCTTACCAGACTGTATTTATACAGAAACGGATACAATTACAGAATTGATTGTTGAAACAGATGATTAAGAAATCAGAGGGTAAACATGGAATATAAATTATCAGTATTTATCAATAACTTAGCTTTTTCAAATAAATTGATTATTGAAATATACTCTTTGCTTAATGAGAAAAAATTGAGCAATATTTGGATCAAGAAATCTATTCAAAGGGGGCACCATATTGAAATATACAGTCCAAATTTATCAGATTTGAAGGAACTAGAGAGTTTTTTAGCGAAATCACTGAAAAACTATGCACCTGTTACTATTGAAGAATCGAAATTGAAGAAACAAATTATGACTGTTTCAAGTGTTGAAAACACAGAAGCTGATTTAGACATTCAGCCAGATGGAACGCTATTGTTGGAAGAAATTAAGACATCAACAGAGGGAAGTAGCTTGAGCTCGCCAAAGACAGTGTTAGCTGTTGAAGAGAAGAAAATGGAGCTTATTCTCTATCTAGAGAAGATTGGTTTTTTCAATAAAAGTGAAAGCCAACAAAACATTTTATTGACAAAACTTTTTTTGAATTTGGGCTTGCTCTTTAATAATAATTTGAAAATGGGTTATCTATCCATGAAGTCAAACATCTTATTCTTTAATCTACAGCTTCAAAGCTTAAAGGACACAAAATATCAAGAAAATTATGAACATTATTATCATTTAGTCAATTCTCTATCTTCAGATGAACAGATATTCATTCATGAAAATATTGAAACATTTTTAGAGGAAAACGAAGATTCTTATTTTAAAGTATTTGTTGAAGAACTTTACCAATTTTTCACCGATGAATTGGAAAAGGGACATTTATATTACCAAAATATGAGTGATGCAGAGAGCTTTCTCCAATGGGCGCGTGAGAATGGGCAGTTAACAGAATTTCACAAAAATTTCTTTACTAACCGAGATTTTTTGTCACAACATTCCTCAATTCCATTTGCCCTTTATCGTTACACAGTTGATGTTCTTTATCAGATAGTACCGCTATTAAACGTAAATCCGTTACGTAAACAGAAAATTACTAAAATGGTGTGTGACAAAGTTGAGACAGGTTATGATATAACCTGGGAGGACAGCTATGCTATAATGCAAAAGCTTTTTAAGAAGAGGGTGTAGTAAATGCATATTTTAGTTGAAAATGGAAAAAAATATTTTTTCGATGGCACTTACTATAGAAAATTTTCGTTAGAAAATAGGGAAGTGAAATCACATAAAGTAAACAATCAAAATTTTATCTACTCAGTGGAATCTCGAAATGTAAAACTACCATCTATAAATTTTGAGTTAGTTAACGTAGAAAGTCTTATTGATATTCCTACATTAAATAAGTATGACTGTAAAAAAATAGTCGAATTTTTTGCAAAAAATATGTCAAAAATCTTTGATAAAGTAATGGCAGTTAGTCAAGAATTAAACCAAATTGAAACATCTACTTTTTCAGATGGAATTGATACAACTAGTGGTAAAACAATAGTAAAAGTATTAGCTGCTCAACTATTGCGTTCCTATTTAAGAGAGCAAGGGATAAAAGTATTAGTAGATTTTGAACATAAGCCTAAAAGAAAAGGTATGTACGTAAAATTGAACTTTTTAAAAGATAAAGATATTTATTGTGAGGCAGTAAATGGAAACGAAATTAATTACCAATGATTCATTTTTTGATGAAGAGCATTTGTGGACTTTGGAAGATGGAATAAAGTACGCCATTTTGGTGGCTGACCAAATTTTTTTCTTCATAAAGGAAAAGGGCTTTCTTGAGAATTTTTTATACACTATTACTCTGTACAAAAAAACAAAAACAAAGAATCTACTAATAGGTATGTTTTCAGCAAAATACCAGAATAGTGATTCTGCAAAAAAGTCGGCAAAAATTATCCTAGAAAAACTTGTTTTTAAAAAAGGACAAGTAGGAATATTAGATTTAGAACAACAAAATACATTTTATTTCCATATTAAAAAGAAGAGAAATGCTTATACAAGAAGTCAATTAGAACTAAAACAGCTATTGGCAAAAAAAGATATTGAGGAATCAAAGGGGTTTCGAGTAAAAACTATCGGAGAGTTATCTAAAAATGCTCAACACTTTTTGGATACAACAGTGGCCTATCGTAAATTCTTTGATTTGGATTCGGATTATTTCCCAGGTGTGGGAATTGAATATTCTGTAACAGATAAATATACTGAGTGTGGGTATGGTCGTTCTTCATCATTTCAAGATTCAACCAACATTGCACAGTTAGAAGCCATTGAGAGGTTCTCCTCTATGTACTATCCATACAAAACAAAGGATATATATGGAAAGTTTTCTGATTTACCAAGTGCTGTTCATCCTGAAAAATTTATTCTACCTTCCTCTGATAAAAATCCATTTACACCTTATCGGAATGACTTAGAGATTTATTGGACAGAGGCAGAGTCTTTGAAGAACAATAAAAACGTATTAATTCCTGAACAATTAGCAGTATATGGGGACTCATTCTTTAGAGATAAAAAGAAGCAACATCGCTTTATTTATGATAGTTCAAATGGTGTTTCTTTAGGAGGAACCTTTGAGGAAGCGGTTCTATATGGACTTTTGGAACTAATTGAGAGAGATAACTTTTTAACAACGTGGTATGGTCGCATTCCAGTTGAAGAGGTAACAATAAAATCTCTGGGACTCTCTGGGGATATTTTGAAAATAATTAACCGTGCACAACATGATGGTTTCGATGTAAGGGTCTTTGATATTTCAATGGAGTTAGGTGTTCCCTCCTTCTGGGCTTTGGTAAGAAGTTTGAAAGATCATAAGATGTACGCATATACAGCAGCAGGAAGTAATCCGATTCCCCATAAGGCAGCGGAATCAGCGTTATTAGAGGCATTAGTAGGAATTAAAATTCACGATAATATGAATGCTGAATTTGGGATGGAGGTTCCTAGCGAAGTTACTGAAATGGAAGATCATGTAAATTACTATTCTAGTAGTCAGCATAAAGCGGCATTTGATTTTTTAGAGGCATCTCATGTAACTAATTTATCACCACAAAAATATATTCAGGAAAATAGCACGAGGTCATACTTGAAAGAATTAATTCAACGAGTATTGGAAAAATATGATGATGTTTTCGTGGTCAACCTGACTTCAAAAGAAATGGAAGAACTTGGCATCTATACCGTGAAAGTAATTGTGCCAGGACTACTACCTATAACTTTTGGGGTACAAAATGAGCGAATTTCAATGAGCCGTATCAATCGAGAAAGGAGTAGGAGGGGGCTTAAGGAGATGGGAATGGTCAACTCATATCCTCATCCCTTTCCATAACGAAATATGAAAGAAATTGAACGGTGGTTATCCTACCATATTTTTTGTCATGACATGATGCTTCATGATGGTATTATCTGTACTTTAAATAAATGGGCGTCTAAGGAAAAATTTACATGTTTTTTCTTCATTCGCTATTGGGAGGGCGGTCCCCATATTCGTTTTCGGATAAAGACTGCAGAGTCATCTAATAAAGATTATTGTAAAATCCTATCGAATTTATTAGAGTTAGAGCTCTCTAATTCCAATGTGATATTAACAAAAGAGCATTATTATAAGGGACATAAACTAGATGGAAAAGAAATTCCATTAGAAAATTTGCCTTGGTATGATAATAATTCTATTATTTCGATACCATATGTTCGAGAAAATGAAAGATACGGAGGACGTGAAGTAATAGAGAAGGCAGAAACTGTTTTTTATCACTCTAGCCGACTAGTGTCTACTATGTTGGAAGACTGTATAAATTGTCACATGATGGTTCGAATGCTATTTTACATATTTGTTTATGAGCAAGTAAAAATAGCAATTATAGATAGGAAGATTGACTTTGATTTTGAACATTTTTATGCGAATTGCTTCTCTTATTGGAATAAACTATATGACTTGAAGAATGAACATTATATAGGAGACGTTATTGATTCTATTGAACGTTCATTTGAAAAAAAGGAAGAAAAGATTAAGACAATCTTCTCAATTATTCAACCAGAAATTAGGGATTTATTTATTACAAATTTAATGGAATATTTGGAAAAAGTCTGTCAACTTAGGGGTAAAAAAATGATGCGGTCGGTTCTCTTCTCTCAGATGCACATGTTTGCAAATCGTCTAGGTATCCCGATTGAATATGAATGTGCTATCTATGGATACTATCACAAAAAAATGATAACTAAAACTCTCTAGAAAGGGGCACAGATGAAAAAAGTATTATTAAACAAAGAAGTGTATTACACACCCAATTTTGATTTTGAGCAAATAAAAAAACGTCGAATGAAATTTGCGACTAATCGTATAAATTGGTTTATGAACAACAGTCCCAAACAAGATTATCAATTCCCAAAAGATAATATTACGGATTTTGATGATATGAAACAATATGACTACTACCAAGAAAAAACAGAAGAAGATCCAATTCGAAGACTATTTGAAGATCGACAGTCAACTCTTTTAAATTCTTTTGAAGGAAACTGGAATCGAGAGGAATTATTTAAGTTATTGACAGTTGCTATCGGTCCAAATCCACGAAAAAGGATATATCATGGAGAGGATTTAATCCTAAGAAATTATCCTTCGGGAGGTGCGCTGTTTCCGATAAAACTTTATATTTTTGTCAAGGATGTAGAAGGGATTGAACCAGGAGTTTATTATCTCAGTCCTCAGTTAAAAAAATTAGTCAAAGTAGAAAGTAAAAAAGAAATAACATGGGATAATTTGTTTCCAATGACTCTTTACAAATTAGATGCGCTTAGTAATTCAACAGAAAAACTTAGTTTTGCGGTCTTCATGGTTGTTGATTTCAAAGAATCATTTAAAAAATATGGTGAGTTGTCAGAGCGTTTAGCCTTTTTTGAAGCAGGGCATGTTGGACAAAATTTGCAACTTGTTTCCAGCCACCTCAATAAAAAGTCACTACCAGTTTGTGGACTCTTTCCCGAAGAGATTGAAAAACAAATTGGAATCCAAAATAACGACACGGAATATTGTATCTATGGAATATTATTTGGATAAAAGGAAGGATTGAAAATATGCATTTAAACCCATTTTTGACCGTTAGCTACAAACAAAATACCTACTATTTTTCAGAGAAATACGTAAAAACACAAAAACCCTTTCTTACTTTAAAAACTACGAAAGGGTTGGATGAACTAGTAAGGAATACTCAACTAAATAAAAAAATTAGCCAGCATCTCCAATATACTTTTGCGATTTCAGATAATCAAAAGGAATTATTTTCAATGTTGGAGGAGAATGTAGCACTTTGTTCTTCATTGGTAGATAAAGCGATGTTGGCCAAGTTCTTAATGTTAAGATTACACGGTGCAACTATTGAACTGAGAAATTATAGCCAAATTGATTTAGAAGAATTAAAGAATATGCTTGAAGTGCATTTAGGAGCTGAAAATCATGTCGTTATTATTGTCTATGATAAAAATAGTCACCTTGAAGATATTCAACCACTTATCAAGCGGGGTTTTGTTCTGCTATTTGAAGTTTCTGATGGAGAATTGCTTGGGGTTGGGCCTTTTGTTGAAATGGATGCTGGTACAATAAACTTAGAATACTACCTGAAAGACAAAGAAGTAGAAAAAAATGTTAAGAAAAACAAAGAGTACTGGGAGAGGTCAATTGATGAAGTTATATTAGATACTGCAATTTCAGCTATTACAGACTATTTTTCTGACTATATTACAGCATCCTCACCATTCATGTATCGCAAAGTAGCACTGGGGCAAGATTGCCTTTACTTATGCGAAAGTTTTTCTCGCAATTAAATTTTTAACACGGTATGGATTGAGCCTAGGACAAAAAGATTTTAGTGATCATTGTTTTGCCCTAGGCTCTTTTTTGACCTTGAATTTACAATATAAGTGCACAATAAAAACTCATAAGATTTTCTAGTAAAATAAAACTGAACAAACATCTTACGAAAGGAAATCTTATGAGCTACCATCATTTTACCATAGATGAACGAGAAAGTATTCTGATTTATCGTACTAAAGGGATGACCTTTTCTCAAATAGCACGACTATTACATCGGCACCCCTCAAGTATTAGCCGTGAATTAAAACGTCATTCAAAACAAGGCAACTATTCGCCTAGTAGGGCACAAACAGCTTATCATCGGCTCTTTGTCAACTGTAGTGGGTGATGAAAAGCTATGTGCGAGAGAGAACGATTTTCGTTCTCTCTCTTTGTATGTTCAGAGTGATGAGAATCTTGGTTCTAAAGTTCTTGAAGTTACGAAATCCAAACGCTTGTCGTTTGATGTCTTTAATAAGCTTGTTAGTGGCTTCCAGTTTGGCATTGGAATAAGGTTGCTTCAGAGCGTTGGTAATATAAGTTTCGTGCTTTAGAAAAGTCCGAAAAACTCTTGAAAAACTTGCGTTGACAGTACCCAAATTGTCGTGAATGAGTCCAAAGAAAGCCTTGACACGCTTCTCTTGAAAATGGAAAAGCAAAAGCTGGTAAAGTTCATAGTAATAGCGTAACTCAGGCGAAAAAGCTAAGGTTTTCTGGACAATTTCTCTAGGTGTCAGAGTTTGTCGAAAGGTTCTGGAGTAGAAAGCCTTGTCGGAGAGTTTTCTGCTGTCTTTTTGCAGGATTCTCCAGTGATTTTTCATGGCTCTGTAAGGCAGAGATGTCTTGTCAAATGCCTTCATGATGGCAATGCGAGTGGTCATCATGGCTCGACTAAGGTGCTGCGCAATGTGGAAACGGTCAAGAACAATCTCAGCCTTTGGAAATAGTTTCCCAATGATAGGAATGTAGGCACCAGACATGTCAACAGTCACGATTTTGACTGCTTCTCTGGCTTGCCTGGAATACTTGTAGAAATGCTTCTTGATGGTTGTTTGCCGATTGTTTTCAAGAAGAGCAATGATTTTCTTGGTCTAAAAATCTTGCGCAATGAAAGCTAGTTTCCCCTTGTTTCTTGCGAATTCATCCCAGCTCAAGACCTCTGGTAAAGTCTCAAAGTTGTCCTTAAAAGTGAAAGCATTCAGCTGCCTCTGGACGGTAGAAACAGAGACGTGGAGGCGTCTTGCGATGTCTGTATTGGTCTGTTTCTCGATGAGAAGTTGGGTGATTTTCGCCCAGACAGGCTGTGAGATTTGGCAATTTTTCTTGACCAGACTAGTTTTGGCGACAGAAACCCTGCGACACACTTTACATTGAAAGCGTCTCTTTCTGAGTTTTAGGACAGTTGCCATACCTTGGACGTCTAAGATTGGGATGGTGGAAGGTCTTTGAAAATCGTATTTGATCATCTTCCCTTGACAATGAGGACAGGCTGGAGCGGGATAATCCAGCTCGGCTCTTATCTCGATGCGAGTCTGATGTTTGAGAACAATTGATATTTTGATGTTTAAGTCTTTGATTCCAATGAGTTTTGTGCTATTCTTAATATGTTCCATAAGTACCTCCTAATGATGGTTTAGTCGCTTTTCATTATAAGTCTTATGGGACTTTTTTCATACAGATAAAAAGCCCTATAACCTCTGAGGTGGCGTTACCCACTACAGATATTATAGAGCCTTATCATCTCGCTAAATCGCATTGTGGACGAAAAAGGAAATTAGAAATAGACACTGAACTCAGTCAGACCGTCAAGCATCTTTTTCTTGAGTGTCAATGGTCGCCAGAAGAAATTGAGGGGCGATTACGTTTAGAACGAGAAAGACACGTCATTAGTTATCAAACCATTTATAGAGCTATCTATCGCGGTCACTTTGACGACACGTCTCTTTCACATGGTGCTCGTGGGGTTGTTCGCAAACTTCGTCACCATGGTAAAACACGCCATACAAAATCCCATGTAGAAAAGCGAGGAAAAATTCCTATTTCTCATACCATTTACGAGAGACCAACAGCAGCTAATGAACGCTTGAGAATAGGGGATTGGGAAGCCGATACTGTTGCTGGAAAGACTGGAAAAGCTTGCCTAGTAACACTCACTGATAGGCATTCCCGCTTCCTCAAAATTCAGAAAGTAGCTGTCAAGAAAAGCCAATTGGTCATAGAAGCCATTAGCGAAAGAAACAGTGACTCCTGATAGGGGTAAGGAATTCTCAAAACATCGAGAACTAACTGAACAACTAGCTATTGAAGTCTACTTTCCAGATTCTCATGCCCTTTGGCAACGAGGAACAAACGAGAACACAAATGGCTTATTACGGGAATATTTCCCGAAAGGAAGCGACTTGACAGAGGTTGAACAGTCAGTGATTCAGGAGTGGGAAGATAAATTAAATAACAGACCTCGAAAATGTCAAAACTGGAAAACACCTTATGAAGTATTCTATGGAAAGACTGTGCACTTAATTTGACAATTCAGCAGTGAAAAAAAAGCTAAAACACAAAAAATATTTTTCTTCATGTTATGCTTTTTAGATATTTTTTTCAGTTGTTGCTATAAAAGTATCAATGTATTCTTTTAATAGTTTTAATTGACTAGTATAACTAGTGTTGGCTGATAAGTCGATGACTCCCAAGAGTTCCAAGTGATTATTAAAGAGATATTGATAATCAATTTCAGAAGTTAGGAGTACAACTTGAGCAGTTGTCTCTTTTTTTCTTATACGATTCACCTTGGTTTTGTAGTTGTTTTTTTGAAGAACTATGATAAAATATAGGCTAGGGGCAGGAGTCTTCTGTGAAATCTTTATTGTATAGAAGAAGTTATTTATTTTGCAATAAACCTTCTTTTGTTTACAGTATTGCTTGATGTCCCAAAATAGTATTAGCGACTTTATTAATTGTCGAAATGATTTTAACATATTTTTCTCCTATTCTATATGAACACCTCTATTATAATTTTTAAAGTAGAGAAATTCACTTTTTATCAGAAACGGATATTATATTGTCATTATCAGTCGACGCTTTATATCAGGAGAAAAGAATGATTAGTATTTTTGTTTTAGAAGATGAAATTTTACAACAATCACGTATTGAAAAAATTATATCAGATATAATATCGAAACGTTCTTGGAAATGCAAAGGTCCCGAAATTTTTGGGAAACCTGCTCAACTGATAGATGCAATTGCTGAGCGTGGTTCTCACCAGCTTTTTTTTCTTGATATTGAAATAAAAGGGGAGGAAAAAAAAGGTTTAGATATTGCCAAACAAATTCGAAATAAGGATCCTCATGCAACGATTGTATTTGTTACAACGCATTCAGAATTTATGCCTATCACTTTTAAATATAAAGTAGCTGCTTTGGATTTCATTGATAAAGCTTTAGGAAATGAACGTTTTGTTGAACGGATCGAATCTGCTATTGAATATACACTGGAAAAAATTGGAATGTCGGTTGCTCAAGATGCTTTCAAGTTTGAAACATCGTTGTCACAAGTTCAGGTTCCTTTTAATAAAATACTTTATTTTGAGACTTCTCCGACAGTTCATAAAGTTATTTTACATACTACAGATGAGCGTTTAGAGTTTTATGCAGGTATCTCGGAAATTGAAAAGTCAGATGAACGACTCTATCGCTGTCATAAATCTTTCGTTGTCAATCCAGATAATATTGAAAAAATAGATAAAGAACAGAAGATTGTTTATTTTAATGGTGGGGAGAACTGTTTGGTGTCTCGTGTAAAAATGAAAGGTTTGAAAGAACGACTTCAGTAATCAATAGACAAATTAGATAGTAGGACAATTTATGGAATTGATATTTAAGAATTGGAATTTTTTTGCTCATATTGTCGTGGTGTTACTGCTGTATCAACAAATTAGTGGAAATAGGTTTAGGTGGTATTGGTTTATTATTTTGCCTTTAACCTTCAGAGCGCTCTTTTTCGTTATCCCCCCTCTAGCATATATTATTTATTTTTTTTATCTGCCAATTTATTCAGTCTATTTGAACAAATATGATAAAAGAATGTTAGATATTTTTCATGGTTTATATCCTATTGTGGTAGAAAGTCTCTTTGGCCGTGTGCTGGCTTTTTATCTATTTCCTATACTTGGGTTTGCCCCAAAAATTATCAGTACAGACGGAAGAATTAATTTTTTAATTGAGATTTTAATTTTTCCGTTATATTACTATTTAACAAAGTTGGTAAAAATTGATTTTGATAACTTGAAAAGAGGGGTTGAAAAAAATTATTTAAATCGTTTCTTTGTTTTGATAAATTTATCTATGATTGTCTATTTGTTTGCACTTCAATTTCTAGTCATAGGAGAAAAGTTTATTCCGCATGCCTTGGAATATCGTGAGCATTTAGTGGGGGCTTATGTTGTTATGTTTTTTGTTATGCTCATTTATTTGAATTCAACATTTACTGAGAAATTAGAAGAAGAATTGCTTTACCAAAAAGATAAACAACTAGAAGAATTATCTGTATATAGTCAACATATCGAGTCGCTCTATGACGAGATTAGAAGTTTTAGGCATGATTATATCAATATTCTGACTAGCATACAGACTGGAATCGAATTAAAAGATATTGATGCCATTCAAGATGTTTATCAAAATGTTTTGGCAAAGACAAAAAAGAATTTTTCAGATAGTCGGTATGACTTTGCTAATTTAACGAAGATTACCAATCCAGCAGTTAAAAGTGTTATTTCTGCTAAGTTATTAGAGGCACAAAATAAAGGTATCAATTATCATATTGAAGTTGATGAAAAAACTCGCTTGGCTAATATGGATACCTTAGATTTTATTACTATTTTATCTATCCTATTAGATAACGCTATTGAAGCAACTGAATTAGCAGATAAACCGTCTTTATTTTTTGCTATATTTGAAGAAAAGGGTGTGGAAATTGTTATTGTCGAAAATTCCACTGTACAAGATAAAATAGATATTTCTAATATTTTTAATCGTGGCTTCTCTTCTAAGGGAGAAGCAAGGGGCATTGGTCTAGCAAATGTTCAAAGTATTTTAGATAAATATCCTGCTATTTCGATTAAGACCAAAAGTGGAAATCATTCTTTCAAGCAACTTATTGAAATGAGAAAAATATGAGAATAGAAGTGTAAGTAAGAGGTGCTCTTTGTCAACCGTAGTGGGTTGATGAAAAGCTATGTACGAGAGAGGACGAGATTCGTTCTCTCTCTTTGTGTGTTCAAAGTGATGGAAATCTTGGTTCTAAAGTTTTTGAAGTATCGATATTGTCGTGAATTAGTCCGAAAAATTCAATTATACGCTTCTCCTGAAAATGGAAAAGTAGAAGCTGGTAGAGTTCGTAGTAATGGCGTAGTTCAGGCGAAAAAGCTAAGGTCTTTTGGACAATCTCTCTAGGTGTTAGAGTCTGTCGAAAGGTTCTAAAGTAGAAGGACTTGTCAGAGAGCTTCCTGCTGTCTTTTTGCAGGATTTTCCAATGATTTTTCATAGCTCTATAAGGAAGAGATTTCTTGTCAAAGGTTTTTATAATGGCAATACGAGTGGTCATCATTGCTCGACTGAGGTGCTGCACGATGTGGAAACGGTCGAGAACAATCTCAGCCTTTGGAAATAGTTTCCTAATGAGAGGAATATAGGCACCAGACATGTCCACAGTCACGACTTTGACTTTCTCTCTAGCCTGTCTGGAATACTTGTAAAAGTGGTTTTTGATGGTCGTTTGCCGATTATTCTCCAACACTGTTACGATTTTCTTGGTCTTAAAATCTTGCGCGATGAAAGCCAGTTTTCCCCTGTTTCTTGCGAATTCATCCCATGATAAAATCTCTGGCAAAGTCTCAAAATTGTCTTTCAAAGTGAAAGCATTTAGCTGTCTTTGAACTGTAGAAACAGAGACGTGGAGGCGTTTTGCGATGTCTGTATTAGTCTGTTTCTCGATGAGGAGCTGTGTGAATTTCACCCAGACAGGCTGGGAGATTTGGCAATGTTTCTTGACCAGATTGGTTTTGGCGACAGAGACCCTGCGACACATTTTACACTGAAAACGGCGTTTCTTAAGCTTTAGGACAATCGCCATGCCTTGGACGTCTAAGATTGGGATGGTAGAGGGTCTTTGAAAGTCGTACTTGATCATTTTTCCTTGACAATGAGGGCAGTCTGGAGCTGGATAGTCCAGCTTAGCTTTTATCTCGATGTGAGTCTGATGTTTCAGAACAGACAAGATGTTGATATTCGGATCTTTTATTCCGAGTAATTTTGTGATATGCTTAATAGGTTCCATAAGTACTTTCTAATGAGTTGTTTACGCTTTTCATTACAAGTCTTATGGGACTTTTTTCTACTATTTGTCAAGCCTTTCAAGGCATTTGATGAATACTATTTTGAGTTCAGTAGTCAAAATAAGGAAATTATTTTATTTTGGACTAAAGTTTAGTGTAAAAAAGTGTATACAAAAGCAACACCTTATGTTGAAATTTTTTGATAAGGTGTTACAATGATAGTGCATAAACAATTTTACTGATTTTGGGTTAAAGTGTAATCATAAAGTTTGTTATGCGTAATGAGGTAATACATTGTCCGAATGAGACGGTGTATGGAGGCAATCGTGTGTGGCTTGGTTGAAGTCGTTTGCGATTGTCTTTTTCGTTTCTCATAAAAGTCTGCGATATGGCAAGGATTAGTGTGACTAGCTGAGGCGATATTGTGAATGCACTTGAACAGAATCTTTCTAGCGTAGGGATTGCCACGCTTAGTAATGTGTTCCTTAGCGATGAAGTTTCCAGATTCATAGTGTCTTAGGTCAATACCGATAAAGGCATTGATTTGATTGGCAGACTGAAAACGGCGAATATCTCCCAGCTCACCAATAATACTTGTTGCAGTAGTCTCAGCGATACCAGGAATAGAAAGCAGAATGTCATACTCTGGTAAAGGCTTAGCTAGAGTAACCATTTTGTCTAAGACTGCTTGTCTCTGTTCAGAAAGTCTAAGCAATTCTTTTGCATAGTAACGCACCTCTTCCATGATTGGAGAGGATTTCTTGACGGCACAATAAGATTGATTGGCTAGTGCTGTCAGCTTCTCTGCTAAGTAAGCCACACGCTTGTCAGAAATCCGTTTTGAAGTGGACAGACGGATGCTCTTTGAGAGTTCATCCTTGCTTAACTCAAGCACCAAGTCCTTGCAAGGAAACGCAGTAACTAAGTTCCAGTATTGTTCCCCAGTTGGTGTTGACAAGATAGTTTCCAATTCAGGGAAAGTGACCTGTAAGACCTTGTGCAGACGGTTTTTAGCCCGAACGATGTCCTCGGTTAAGTTCTGATAGAATCGACTGAGATCTCGCAGATCTTGATAGACTTCTTCTTGGACATATGTCGGTTTACGATTCAGCACAAATTGAGATTGAGCCAGTTTTTCAGCGTCAATTTGATCTGTTTTTCGCACACGCAAGCTATCCAGTTGCTTCTTGGCTTCTAAGGGATTGAGTCGCGTATAAGCGTAGCTATGTTCATCCAGAAAAGCTTGAAGACGACGAGAATAGACGCCTGTTGCTTCAAAGATGATTTCTGGCTTTTGGACGGTTTTCAAATCGCCAAGTAGCCGAGAAAAGCCAATGGCATCATTGGCCACGGTATAGCCATGAACCTTCTCGCCGTTGACTAGAATGGCTACTTCTGAACTTACCTTACTCACGTCAATTCCCAATACTACTCGCATGATATTACCTCTTTGTCTTGAATGATTCCTTGTTTTAGCGATGTCATTTTCAATACTCGACGTCTGGCGTCCCACATACTTTGATAACATTCTTCCTAAAACAGGTGTCTTGCCAGTTTTTGATGCGACGTCTAGCGTCAAAAGAGTTCTCGACTTAACAAGACACCTCTACTTTAACATAAAGAAAAAGTAGTGACTACTCTCTCCCGCCGGAGATTTCCTCACTACTAATCTTAGTATGTTTTTCTACACTCAAAAAAGCTCCATAATCTCTGCTTGGGATTTACCCACTACAGAAATTATAGAGCCTTTAAGGTAGTACTTTTTTGTTGGACTCATTTTAGGCGCCACCAATATGAGGATAATATAATAGAGATATTGGTAAATTCTCAAAGTAAGTTCTAGTTCCCGTCCTTCCAGAAGTTACTCTGAGAAAACTGCATAAAATCAACAGAATTTAGTCTCAGACTAAGTTCTTTTTTGACTAAAAATGCTGATAATAGTGAGTTTTAGGCCTGAAAATATTGAAAAAAGGGTACACTAAAGTTACTGGCTCTGAGACGTCTCAAAGTAAGTTCTAGTCATCTGGAATTTAGGACGGGACAAGTTCCTTTCTATTTTGAAATTATTTTCTGATAAAAACTAGCGATTATTTATCTAATAATCGAGGTGATTGGATGACGTTTTCAGGGTCAATTTTAGAGATACCGAGAAGTGTTGCCACTTCCTCACCGTAGGTAAAGGTAAAGAGTTCATAGGCTGATTTTCCGTTGAAAGAAGCTCGTTTGACGCTGTTGACATGTGAACAAACTAGGTTGATGTCATCCTGTGTCAAGTTATCGAAGCTAGTTCCTTTAGGGAGAATATCTCTGATAAGCGTGTGATTTTTCTCAATTCTCCCCTTCTGGTCAGAACGATTTGGGTCACAGAAGAAGAGTTTAGATTCTCCACGAACATCCATTTCGATATCGTCTACTCTAGCGAATTCACCGCCATTATCGGTCAGAATGACAGGGAATAGTTCGCAGAAGCTCATCTCTTTCTGGTGTAGGTCATTCTTGATAGCGTAGAGGTGTTTAGCGACCTCATTAGCTGTTTTATTATCCAGTAACTGAGCGAAAATAAAGTTGCAGTAGGAGAGGTTAAAAGTGAGAAGTACCTTTCCTCCAATCCTTCCAGTAACGGTGTCCATTTCCAGCCAGTAGCTGATATCATTCTTAGTAAGAAAGCCTTGGAAGTCCTCGTAAGACCGTCCTTCTCTAGCAGTTTTAGGAATGGGTTGGAGATTTCTGGTTCTCCGCTTTCTGAATTTCACGACACGGGGGAAATCAATAGGCTTTGTGGACAGATAGCCCTTTTCAAGGTATCTGTAGATAGAAGCTCTGGATGCCGAAAGTTCATTTGAGGCGATGATGTGGTTGAGGTGTTGTCCTTTTTTGATGGCAGAAGAGACAATCTCGTCCATGCGATAGAATTCTTCCTTGTTTAGGGCAACACCTGTTCTCGAATCTGAGAGCTTAGCTTCATAATCCAGCTGAGCTCTTTTTGCGTAGTAGAACTGTTTCTGGTATCCACAATTGCTTCTCTTTTTCGGACAGGCATTACAAACGTAGGGAGCCTTTTTGAGTA
This sequence comes from Streptococcus hyointestinalis, assembly GCF_900459405.1. Classification (NCBI taxonomy): domain Bacteria; kingdom Bacillati; phylum Bacillota; class Bacilli; order Lactobacillales; family Streptococcaceae; genus Streptococcus; species Streptococcus hyointestinalis. Next base: position 83,438 of record NZ_UHFN01000002.1, on the reverse strand, counting down.
GAGGGCAGGCCTCGCAATTAGATGTCACAGAATTTTCTTTAACCACTCGATTCCTCCGAACTTCTTTTGAGATTGTGGACGGGTCTTTTCCTAACTTAGCTGCTATAGCCGAAAAGGTCTTTAGCTGTTCAATTCCTATTTGAATATCATTGCGATCAGAGAGAGTTAAGTGTTTGTTTTTCATTATTAGTTACCAACTTGTCCCATAGTAAGTTCTACCTTATTTTTTTGTCTCAGTCTAATTTCCAGTTTTTAAGACAGACTAGAACTTACTTTGAGAATTTTGGGACATAGAAAAGTGTCTTGTACCTTTGTCAATGATGTGAGACCTAAAATGTTATTTTGAAGTTATCCATTTGTTAAGCTTTACTAGGAGCTAGCTTCTAGTAAAGCTTTTCTGATATCGATAGGAGATTTCCATCCTAAAGTTTGCATAGGGAGTCGATTAGAACGATAAAGATAGGTTTTCATCTGCTTGATGAGGTCGTCATAGGAGTAAAAGGTCAGGTGCTGGTAGAGACGTCGATTGTCATTTCGATGACTGCGTTCAACCTTGCCATTATGTCTTGGTGTTCGAGGACGAATCAGCTTGTGCTCAATGCCAAGTTCCTGACACAGCAAGTCTAGTGGGTGAACTTGTTTGGTCTCTTTGAAATGAGTGAACTCAAAGCCATTATCCGTTTGGAGGATTTTGGGTTTGTATCCAAAGTGTTTGATAGCCATTTTGAGAAATTGAACCGTTGAGTAGGACGACTGCTCTTTGAAAGGGAATATAAAGCGTTCTCGACTGGCCTCATCAATAACGGTGTACTGGTAGAACTTGTCAGGTAGTTTTCCTGTGTAGCAGTGAGTTGGGACGTATTTGACATCCATCTGCCACTTGATACCGAGTTTAGTCGGCGTGTCATATGGTTTTGGGACATAAGGTTTGTTCTTTGTTTTAGGGGATTTGAAGAAGTCCAGCTTTCTCAAGATTCGAAAGAGTGAGCAAGGGTGCCTATCATATCCCTTATTGGTTTTGAGCTTGTAGAAGATTTCGATGAGGGTTGCGTTTGGATTTCTTTTGATGCAGTTTTTAATCCAGGTCAGCTCTTGCTGGGTATGAGCCTTTGGATGTGGTGTTAGAGGGCGATGAGAACGGTCTTTTAGAGATTCTTTTGTGCCATCAAAACGCTTATTCCAGCGCATGAGAGAGGCTTTTGAAACTTTGTAACGTCGACAGATGAAGGCGACAGATGCTCCGTTTTGGTAGGTTTTAACAGCGTGGTAACGTGTTTCTAGAGTATGTGGTAAATAGCGAAGATTTTGTGATATACTAGTCATGTGAAGATTCCTTTTTGATGAGTGGTGGTACTCTTATCATATCAGGGAATCTTCTTTTTGACTTCTAGAAGTCTCACATCTATTGTAACGCTACAAATTTTGGGACATAGAAAAGTGTCTATTATTGACTTAGCAAATATTCTAATGGTATAATATAATGGGTATTTTTACACTTTTTATGAGAGAGAGTAAGTTTTACCTAAATTTTAGGAATTTGGAGCAAATAGGAAAATATGAAAGGTAAAAAAGTTGGCAACAACTTTGAAGAGACGTCCCGCAAGTCTCGTGTCAAGATGCACAAGTCCGGTAAGCACTGGGTGCGTACGGTCATGTCGCAGATTGGCTTAATGCGTCTTTTTAAAGGCGCTAAAGTCGAAGAAGTTGCTATCAGTCAAGTTGAAGAAACATTAAAAGATGTTTCTGTCTCACATCATATCTTAAAAAGTGCGGCGGCACTGGGTGCAATTGCTGCAGGGGGTGTAGCCAGTCAGACGGCTCTTGCTGAGGAGACACCTGCTGTAGAGACAGAGGCTTCTACAGATACGCTAGCTGGGAATGATGTTGTTGCTATGTCATCAAGCAGCACAATTGCAGACGACACAGCTTCTCAGCCAGCAACAGTCACAGAAGCTACAACGACAACAACTGCTGTTGATGAAGCATCACTGTCACTATCAAGCTCAGAGTCATTGAGTACCTCAAGCTCTTTGTCTGAGTCGCAATCACTCAGTGCTTCACTCTCTGAGTCCGTCTCAGAATCTATCAGTGAGTCTACATCTGAGTCTATCTCAGAGTCAGAGTCTGTAAGTAGCTCAGAATCACAAAGTCAGTCTGAGTCAAGTGTAGCTTCTGAAACCAGCACAAGTGAAGCGAGCACATCTGAGACTAGCGTAAGCACTGCCTCAGAAACCAGCACCAATACAGATGCTTTAGTAGTCGCTAAAGCGAACCTAGATTATGCTTTTATCGTTGCAGATGTCAATGGCGAAAAACTGACAGGTGATGAGCTGGTGGCTTATCAAGCAAAAGTCGCTGAAGCAAAAGCTCTTTATACCACTATGGAGAACCTCTTGCAGTCAGCGACAGCCACTCAAACTGAGATTGATGCTGTCACGAAGAGAGCTAATGAATTGACAGCCAGTCTGACAAGTGTGAGAACGACAAGTACAACAGGCTCTATAGGAACAAGTAATAGTGAGGCAAGCTCTGAAGCAGCAAGTTCAAGTAGCTCAAATAGCTCAAGCAGCGCTGATACCAGCAGTTCAAGTAGTTCGACAGACGCTCGTGAAGTCTTAGAACAAGTGACTTCAGAAGCTGAGATTCTAGTTCAGATTGCCAATGGTCATACGACTCCTAGCCAAGAGTTGACAGATGCGGTAGCAGTTAGCACCAAAGATATTGCAGCAGCTAAGCTAATTTTGGGCAATACTAAAGCGACAGCAGAAGAGATTCAAACAGTAGTTGACTCTGTTCAAAACAGCAGCCAAGCACTTGGTGCTTTACTTATCAAAGATGATGAAGATAGCATTATTACATTTGCGCGGGATACAACAACGACTCTAGATTCAACGTTTGATACTGGCTTAGTGCCAGATTCGGGCTCAGCTTCACTTGATGATTCAAGAATAGTATTGGAGCAAAACATATCAGAAGCTAGAGTTCTAATGCAAATGGTGTCTCGGCAAGCTACTTCTGGCAATGAGACTCTATCATCATTGCTTACCAATCTTAGTACTACAGTAGCTCAGTCTCAACAACTACTTGATACTCCGACGGCAACACAGGAAGTAATTGCTAATCAAACAGAACTGCTTCGTACGGATGTTTTAGTATTAGCATCTGAGTATCAGAAAGCGAGCCTTAGCGATTACATTTTTACTAATTTAGCTGTAACAACTGATAGTACTCAGGCATATATTGATTCCAATGGGAAAACACAGTACATTTACTCAGGAACACTAACAGGTGGTGATGCTTCTGAGAATGCTATTAATACTATTATTGATAGCATTAGTTACTCTTATGATACAGGAACTAATCGCACGACTTGGAAGGTGGATTTATCACCTGCCTTTGCAACTAACAACCAGTTTGGTATTGTGATTGCGACAAATGATAGTATTATTTCGCGTGAGATGACTTACTATTCAGATGGAAATTTAATTCGTAATAGTGATTACACACCTTACATCGCTAAGTCATCATTTGATAATTTGGTTTATAATAATTACGCAATTAATATTACAGAGTGGCGTACGATTGGTGGCGGTGTGGCTAACAATATGACATGGACGTTTGTCACAGAAGGAGATTCTAAGACTTTCTATGTTCGTACGGCAACGGCTATTGTTCAGTCGACACTGGAGGGTATCCTAAAGGGCGATGGACGGACTCTGTATGCGCAACGTTATGATGAATCACCGCTCAAAGGAATCGATATCGACAGTCTAGACCCTAGACCAGGATCGCAATCAGTATCAGAATCGACCTCTAAATCAGAATCTATCTCAAATTCTGAGTCACTGTCTAATTCTGAATCTATCTCAAACTCTGAGTCACTGTCTAATTCTGAATCAACTTCAAATTCAGAATCTCTTTCAAATTCGATTTCTGAATCTGTTAGAGAATCTGTATCCGAGTCTATTTCAGAATCAGTCCGTGAGTCAGTAGTTGAATCCTTGTCGGAATCGGTTCGTGAGTCAGTAGTTGAATCCTTGTCGGAATCGGTTCGTGAGTCAGTAGTTGAATCCTTGTCGGAATCAGTCCGTGAGTCAGTAGTTGAATCGCTGTCAGAATCGGTTCGTGAGTCGGTAGTTGAATCCTTGTCGGAATCAGTCCGTGAGTCAATAGTTGAATCGCTATCAGAATCAGTTAGCGAATCAATTTCAGAATCTGTATCTGAATCTATTTCTGAATCCATTTCTGAATTCACATCTGAATCAATTTCCGAGTCGGTAAGTGAATCGATTTCAGAATCGGTATCAGAATCTATCTCTGAATCTACATCAGAGTCTATCTCAGAGTCGGTAAGTGAATCGATTTCAGAATCCGTATCTGAATCAATTTCCGAGTCAGTAAGCGAGTCGATTTCGGAATCCACATCTGAGTCTGTCTCAGAATCAGTCCGTGAGTCGATTTCAGAATCCGTATCTGAATCAATTTCCGAGTCAGTAAGCGAGTCAATTTCTGAATCCACATCAGAGTCTATCTCAGAATCAGTAAGTGAGTCGATTTCAGAATCCGTATCAGAATCCCTCTCCGAGTCAGTGAGTGAATCAATTTCTGAGTCTACATCAGAATCTATCTCTGAATCGGTAAGTGAGTCGATTTCAGAATCTACATCTGAGTCCATCTCTGAGTCAGTAAGCGAATCCATTTCTGAATCTACATCAGAGTCCATCTCAGAGTCAGTAAGCGAATCGATTTCAGAATCAGTATCAGAATCAATTTCTGAGTCAGTAAGTGAGTCAATTTCAGAATCTGTATCAGAGTCTATCTCTGAATCTACATCAGAGTCAATTTCCGAGTCAGTATCTGAATCAGTGTCTGAGTCAATTTCAGAGTCAGTGTCTGAGTCAATTTCAGAGTCAGTGTCTGAGTCAATTTCAGAGTCAGTGTCTGAATCAGTGTCTGAATCAATCTCTGAGTCAGTATCTGAATCCGTCTCAGAATCAATCTCAGAATCAGTAAGCGAGTCTGTCTCAGAATCAATTTCAGAATCAGTATCTGAATCAGTATCTGAATCAGTGTCTGAGTCAATTTTAGAGTCAGTGTCTGAATCAGTGTCTGAATCAATCTCAGAGTCAGTAAGCGAGTCAGTGTCTGAGTCAATCTCAGAATCAGTGAGCGAGTCTGTATCAGAATCCGTCTCAGAGTCGATCTCAGAATCAGTGAGCGAGTCAGTGTCTGAATCCGTATCAGAATCAATCTCAGAATCTGTGTCTGAATCTGTATCAGAATCAATCTCAGAATCAGTAAGCGAGTCAGTGTCTGAATCCGTATCAGAATCAATTTCAGAATCTGTGTCTGAGTCAGTCTCAGAATCCGTATCAGAGTCAGTATCAGAGTCAGTATCAGAATCCGTGTCTGAGTCAATCTCAGAATCAATTTCAGAATCTGTATCAGAGTCAATCTCTGAGTCAGTGTCTGAATCCGTATCAGAATCAATTTCAGAATCTGTGTCTGAGTCAGTATCAGAATCCGTATCTGAGTCAGTCTCAGAATCAATTTCAGAATCTGTATCAGAGTCAGTCTCAGAGTCAGTATCTGAATCAGTAAGCGAGTCAGTGTCTGAATCCGTATCAGAATCAATTTCAGAATCTGTGTCTGAGTCAGTCTCAGAATCAGTATCAGAGTCAATCTCAGAATCTGTATCTGAGTCAGTCTCAGAGTCAATCTCAGAATCTGTGTCTGAGTCAGTATCTGAATCAGTAAGCGAGTCAGTCTCAGAATCTATCTCAGAATCCGTGTCTGAGTCAGTATCTGAGTCAGTTTCCGAATCTGTATCCGAGTCCGTATCAGAATCAATTTCAGAATCAATTTCAGAATCTGTATCAGAGTCAATCTCTGAGTCAGTGTCTGAATCCGTATCAGAATCAATCTCAGAATCTGTATCTGAGTCAGTCTCAGAATCAATTTCAGAATCTGTGTCTGAGTCAGTCTCAGAATCAGTATCAGAGTCAATCTCAGAATCTGTATCTGAGTCAGTATCAGAGTCAATCTCAGAATCTGTGTCTGAGTCAGTATCTGAATCAGTAAGCGAGTCAGTCTCAGAATCTATCTCAGAATCCGTGTCTGAGTCAGTATCTGAGTCAGTTTCCGAATCTGTATCCGAGTCCGTATCAGAATCAATTTCAGAATCAATTTCAGAATCTGTATCAGAGTCAATCTCTGAGTCAGTGTCTGAATCCGTATCAGAATCAATCTCAGAATCTGTATCTGAGTCAGTCTCAGAATCAATCTCAGAATCTGTATCTGAGTCAGTATCTGAGTCAGTTTCAGAATCTGTATCCGAGTCAGTATCTGAGTCAGTATCAGAATCCGTGTCTGAGTCAATCTCAGAATCAATTTCAGAATCTGTATCTGAGTCAGTCTCAGAGTCAGTATCTGAATCAGTAAGCGAGTCAGTGTCTGAATCCGTATCAGAATCAATTTCAGAATCTGTATCTGAGTCAATCTCAGAATCTGTATCCGAGTCAGTGTCTGAATCCGTTTCAGAATCAATCTCAGAATCTGTATCCGAGTCAGTATCCGAGTCAATTTCCGAATCCGTCTCAGAATCAATCTCAGAATCCGTCTCAGAATCCGTGTCTGAGTCAATTTCAGAATCTGTGTCAGAGTCAGTCTCAGAATCCGTGTCTGAGTCAATTTCTGAGTCAGTAAGCGAGTCAGTGTCAGAATCTGTATCCGAGTCAGTAAGTGAGTCCGTCTCAGAATCCGTGTCTGAGTCAATTTCAGAATCTGTGTCAGAGTCAGTCTCAGAATCCGTGTCTGAGTCAATTTCTGAGTCAGTAAGCGAGTCAGTGTCAGAATCTGTATCCGAGTCAGTAAGTGAGTCCGTCTCAGAATCCGTGTCTGAGTCAATTTCAGAATCTGTGTCAGAGTCAGTCTCAGAATCCGTGTCTGAGTCAATTTCAGAATCAGTATCCGAGTCCGTTTCAGAATCCGTATCTGAGTCAGTGTCTGAATCCGTTTCAGAATCTGTATCTGAGTCAATCTCTGAGTCAGTATCAGAATCAGTAAGCGAGTCAGTAAGTGAGTCCGTTTCGGAATCCGTCTCCGAATCAGTATCAGAGTCAATCTCAGAATCTGTATCCGAGTCCGTTTCAGAGTCAGTATCAGAGTCAATCTCAGAATCAGTTAGCGAATCAATTTCAGAATCTGTATCCGAGTCAGTATCCGAGTCAATTTCAGAATCCGTGTCTGAGTCTGTCTCAGAATCAGTCCGTGAGTCGATTTCAGAATCCGTATCTGAATCAATTTCCGAGTCAGTAAGCGAGTCAATTTCTGAATCCACATCAGAGTCTATCTCAGAATCAGTAAGTGAGTCGATTTCAGAATCCGTATCAGAATCCCTCTCCGAGTCAGTGAGTGAATCAATTTCTGAGTCTACATCAGAATCTATCTCTGAATCGGTAAGTGAGTCGATTTCAGAATCTACATCTGAGTCCATCTCTGAGTCAGTAAGCGAATCCATTTCTGAATCTACATCAGAGTCCATCTCAGAGTCAGTAAGCGAATCGATTTCAGAATCAGTATCAGAATCAATTTCTGAGTCAGTAAGTGAGTCAATTTCAGAATCTGTATCAGAGTCTATCTCTGAATCTACATCAGAGTCAATTTCCGAGTCAGTATCTGAATCAGTGTCTGAGTCAATTTCAGAGTCAGTGTCTGAGTCAATTTCAGAGTCAGTGTCTGAATCAGTGTCTGAATCAATCTCTGAGTCAGTATCTGAATCCGTCTCAGAATCAATCTCAGAATCAGTAAGCGAGTCTGTCTCAGAATCAATTTCAGAATCAGTATCTGAATCAGTATCTGAATCAGTGTCTGAGTCAATTTTAGAGTCAGTGTCTGAATCAGTGTCTGAATCAATCTCAGAGTCAGTAAGCGAGTCAGTGTCTGAGTCAATCTCAGAATCAGTGAGCGAGTCTGTATCAGAATCCGTCTCAGAGTCGATCTCAGAATCAATTTCAGAATCTGTATCAGAGTCAATCTCTGAGTCAGTGTCTGAATCCGTATCAGAATCAATTTCAGAATCTGTGTCTGAGTCAGTCTCAGAATCCGTATCTGAGTCAGTCTCAGAATCAATTTCAGAATCTGTATCTGAGTCAGTCTCAGAGTCAGTATCTGAATCAGTAAGCGAGTCAGTGTCTGAATCCGTATCAGAATCAATTTCAGAATCTGTATCTGAGTCAGTCTCAGAGTCAGTATCTGAATCAGTAAGCGAGTCAGTGTCTGAATCCGTATCAGAATCAATTTCAGAATCTGTGTCTGAGTCAGTCTCAGAATCAGTATCAGAGTCAATCTCAGAATCTGTATCTGAGTCAGTCTCAGAGTCAATCTCAGAATCTGTGTCTGAGTCAGTATCTGAATCAGTAAGCGAGTCAGTCTCAGAATCTATCTCAGAATCCGTGTCTGAGTCAGTATCTGAGTCAGTTTCCGAATCTGTATCCGAGTCCGTATCAGAATCAATTTCAGAATCAATTTCAGAATCTGTATCAGAGTCAATCTCTGAGTCAGTGTCTGAATCCGTATCAGAATCAATCTCAGAATCTGTATCTGAGTCAGTCTCAGAATCAATTTCAGAATCTGTGTCTGAGTCAGTCTCAGAATCAGTATCAGAGTCAATCTCAGAATCTGTATCTGAGTCAGTATCAGAGTCAATCTCAGAATCTGTGTCTGAGTCAGTATCTGAATCAGTAAGCGAGTCAGTCTCAGAATCTATCTCAGAATCCGTGTCTGAGTCAGTATCTGAGTCAGTTTCCGAATCTGTATCCGAGTCCGTATCAGAATCAATTTCAGAATCAATTTCAGAATCTGTATCAGAGTCAATCTCAGAATCTGTATCTGAGTCAGTCTCAGAATCAATCTCAGAATCTGTATCTGAGTCAGTATCTGAGTCAGTTTCAGAATCTGTATCCGAGTCCGTTTCAGAATCAATTTCAGAATCTGTATCAGAGTCAATCTCTGAGTCAGTGTCTGAATCCGTATCAGAATCAATCTCAGAATCTGTATCTGAGTCAGTATCAGAATCAATCTCAGAATCCGTGTCTGAGTCAGTATCTGAATCAGTTTCCGAATCTGTATCCGAGTCCGTATCAGAATCAATTTCAGAATCTGTATCTGAGTCAGTATCAGAGTCAGTAAGCGAGTCAGTGTCTGAATCCGTATCAGAATCAATCTCAGAATCTGTGTCTGAGTCAGTATCTGAATCAGTAAGCGAGTCAGTGTCTGAATCCGTATCAGAATCAATTTCAGAATCCGTATCTGAGTCAGTATCTGAATCAGTAAGCGAGTCAGTGTCTGAATCCGTATCAGAATCAATTTCAGAATCTGTGTCAGAGTCAGTCTCAGAATCCGTATCTGAGTCAGTCTCAGAATCAATTTCAGAATCTGTATCTGAGTCAGTCTCAGAGTCAGTATCTGAATCAGTAAGCGAGTCAGTGTCTGAATCCGTATCAGAATCAATTTCAGAATCTGTATCTGAGTCAGTCTCAGAGTCAGTATCTGAATCAGTAAGCGAGTCAGTGTCTGAATCCGTATCAGAATCAATTTCAGAATCTGTGTCTGAGTCAGTCTCAGAATCAGTATCAGAGTCAATCTCAGAATCTGTATCCGAGTCAGTCTCAGAGTCAATCTCAGAATCTGTATCCGAGTCCGTTTCAGAGTCAATCTCTGAGTCAGTGTCTGAATCCGTTTCAGAATCAATTTCAGAATCCGTATCCGAGTCAATTTCTGAGTCAGTATCCGAGTCAATCTCAGAGTCAGTCTCAGAATCAATTTCCGAGTCAGTTTCAGAATCTGTATCCGAGTCAGTATCTGAGTCAGTATCAGAATCCGTGTCTGAGTCAATCTCAGAATCAATTTCAGAATCTGTATCTGAGTCAGTCTCAGAGTCAGTATCTGAATCAGTAAGCGAGTCAGTGTCTGAATCCGTATCAGAATCAATTTCAGAATCTGTATCTGAGTCAATCTCAGAATCTGTATCCGAGTCAGTGTCTGAATCAGTGTCTGAATCAATCTCAGAGTCAGTAAGCGAGTCAGTGTCTGAGTCAATCTCAGAATCAGTGAGCGAGTCTGTATCAGAATCCGTCTCAGAGTCGATCTCAGAATCAATTTCAGAATCTGTATCAGAGTCAATCTCTGAGTCAGTGTCTGAATCCGTATCAGAATCAATTTCAGAATCTGTGTCTGAGTCAGTCTCAGAATCCGTATCTGAGTCAGTCTCAGAATCAATTTCAGAATCTGTATCTGAGTCAGTCTCAGAGTCAGTATCTGAATCAGTAAGCGAGTCAGTGTCTGAATCCGTATCAGAATCAATTTCAGAATCTGTATCTGAGTCAGTCTCAGAGTCAGTATCTGAATCAGTAAGCGAGTCAGTGTCTGAATCCGTATCAGAATCAATTTCAGAATCTGTGTCTGAGTCAGTCTCAGAATCAGTATCAGAGTCAATCTCAGAATCTGTATCTGAGTCAGTCTCAGAGTCAATCTCAGAATCTGTGTCTGAGTCAGTATCTGAATCAGTAAGCGAGTCAGTCTCAGAATCTATCTCAGAATCCGTGTCTGAGTCAGTATCTGAGTCAGTTTCCGAATCTGTATCCGAGTCCGTATCAGAATCAATTTCAGAATCAATTTCAGAATCTGTATCAGAGTCAATCTCTGAGTCAGTGTCTGAATCCGTATCAGAATCTGTATCTGAGTCAGTCTCAGAATCAATTTCAGAATCTGTGTCTGAGTCAGTCTCAGAATCAGTATCAGAGTCAATCTCAGAATCTGTATCTGAGTCAGTATCAGAGTCAATCTCAGAATCTGTGTCTGAGTCAGTATCTGAATCAGTAAGCGAGTCAGTCTCAGAATCTATCTCAGAATCCGTGTCTGAGTCAGTATCTGAGTCAGTTTCCGAATCTGTATCCGAGTCCGTATCAGAATCAATTTCAGAATCAATTTCAGAATCTGTATCAGAGTCAATCTCAGAATCTGTATCTGAGTCAGTCTCAGAATCAATCTCAGAATCTGTATCTGAGTCAGTATCTGAGTCAGTTTCAGAATCTGTATCCGAGTCCGTTTCAGAATCAATTTCAGAATCTGTATCAGAGTCAATCTCTGAGTCAGTGTCTGAATCCGTATCAGAATCAATCTCAGAATCTGTATCTGAGTCAGTATCAGAATCAATCTCAGAATCCGTGTCTGAGTCAGTATCTGAATCAGTTTCCGAATCTGTATCCGAGTCCGTATCAGAATCAATTTCAGAATCTGTATCTGAGTCAGTATCAGAGTCAGTAAGCGAGTCAGTGTCTGAATCCGTATCAGAATCAATCTCAGAATCTATGTCTGAGTCAGTATCTGAATCAGTAAGCGAGTCAGTGTCTGAATCCGTATCAGAATCAATTTCAGAATCCGTATCTGAGTCAGTATCTGAATCAGTAAGCGAGTCAGTGTCTGAATCCGTATCAGAATCAATTTCAGAATCTGTGTCAGAGTCAGTCTCAGAATCCGTATCTGAGTCAGTCTCAGAATCAATTTCAGAATCTGTATCTGAGTCAGTCTCAGAGTCAGTATCTGAATCAGTAAGCGAGTCAGTGTCTGAATCCGTATCAGAATCAATTTCAGAATCTGTATCTGAGTCAGTCTCAGAGTCAGTATCTGAATCAGTAAGCGAGTCAGTGTCTGAATCCGTATCAGAATCAATTTCAGAATCTGTGTCTGAGTCAGTCTCAGAATCAGTATCAGAGTCAATCTCAGAATCTGTATCCGAGTCAGTCTCAGAGTCAATCTCAGAATCTGTATCCGAGTCCGTTTCAGAGTCAATCTCTGAGTCAGTGTCTGAATCCGTTTCAGAATCAATTTCAGAATCCGTATCCGAGTCAATTTCTGAGTCAGTATCCGAGTCAATCTCAGAGTCAGTCTCAGAATCAATTTCCGAGTCAGTTTCAGAATCTGTATCCGAGTCAGTATCTGAGTCAGTATCAGAATCCGTGTCTGAGTCAATCTCAGAATCAATTTCAGAATCTGTATCTGAGTCAGTCTCAGAGTCAGTATCTGAATCAGTAAGCGAGTCAGTGTCTGAATCCGTATCAGAATCAATTTCAGAATCTGTATCTGAGTCAATCTCAGAATCTGTATCCGAGTCAGTGTCTGAATCCGTATCAGAATCAATCTCAGAATCTGTATCCGAGTCAGTAAGTGAGTCCGTTTCCGAATCCGTCTCAGAGTCAATCTCCGAATCCGTGTCTGAGTCAGTATCAGAGTCAATCTCAGAATCTGTATCCGAGTCAGTCTCAGAATCAATCTCAGAATCTGTGTCTGAGTCCGTCTCAGAGTCCGTCTCAGAATCCATTTCAGAATCTGTATCTGAGTCAATCTCTGAGTCCGTCTCAGAATCAGTCAGCGAGTCAGTGTCTGAATCCGTTTCAGAGTCAATCTCAGAATCAGTAAGCGAGTCAGTGTCTGAATCCGTCTCAGAATCCGTGTCTGAGTCAATTTCAGAATCTGTGTCAGAGTCAGTCTCAGAATCCGTGTCTGAGTCAATTTCTGAGTCAGTAAGCGAGTCAGTGTCAGAATCTGTATCCGAGTCAGTAAGTGAGTCCGTCTCAGAATCCGTGTCTGAGTCAATTTCAGAATCTGTGTCAGAGTCAGTCTCAGAATCCGTGTCTGAGTCAATTTCAGAATCAGTATCCGAGTCCGTTTCAGAATCAGTATCTGAGTCAGTGTCTGAATCCGTTTCAGAATCTGTATCTGAGTCAATCTCTGAGTCAGTATCAGAATCAGTAAGCGAGTCAGTAAGTGAGTCCGTTTCGGAATCCGTCTCCGAATCAGTATCAGAGTCAATCTCAGAATCTGTATCCGAGTCCGTTTCAGAGTCAGTATCAGAGTCAATTTCAGAATCCGTGTCTGAGTCAGTATCTGAATCCATCTCAGAATCAATTTCAGAATCTGCGTCTGAATCCGTTTCAGAATCCGTTTCAGAATCAGTATCTGAGTCAATCTCAGAATCTGTGTCAGAGTCCGTCTCAGAATCCGTATCCGAGTCAATTTCAGAATCCGTGTCTGAGTCAGTATCTGAATCCATCTCAGAATCAATTTCAGAATCTGTGTCTGAATCCGTTTCAGAATCCGTTTCAGAATCAATCTCAGAATCAGTATCAGAATCCGTATCTGAGTCAATCTCAGAATCTGTATCCGAGTCAGTATCCGAGTCAATTTCAGAATCCGTGTCTGAGTCAGTATCTGAATCCATCTCAGAATCAATTTCAGAATCTGTGTCTGAATCCGTTTCAGAATCCATCTCAGAATCTGTGTCAGAGTCCGTCTCAGAATCTGTATCCGAGTCAATCTCAGAATCTGTATCCGAGTCAGTATCCGAGTCAATTTCAGAATCCATCTCAGAATCAATTTCAGAATCTGTGTCTGAATCCGTTTCAGAATCCATCTCAGAATCCGTGAGTGAATCTGTATCCGAGTCCATCTCAGAATCCGTAAGTGAATCAGTATCAGAGTCAATCTCCGAGTCAGTTAGCGAATCTGTATCTGAATCCATCTCCGAGTCAGTTAGCGAATCTGTATCCGAATCCATCTCAGAATCTGTTTCAAGCTCAGAATCAGTATCAGCGTCTGAATCAGTATCAACATCTGAATCAGTAAGTAGCTCAGAATCAGTCTCAACATCTGAATCAGTAAGTAGCTCAGAGTCAGTATCAACGTCTGAATCAGTAAGTAGCTCAGAGTCAGTGTCATCATCTGAATCAGTAAGTAGCTCAGAATCAGTATCAACATCTGAATCAGTATCAAGCTCAGAATCTGTTTCAAGTTCAGAGTCAGTGTCATCATCTGAATCAGTATCAAGCTCAGAATCAGTTTCAAGCTCAGAGTCAGTATCAACGTCTGAGTCAGTATCAAGCTCAGAATCAGTATCAGCGTCTGAATCAGTAAGTAGCTCAGAGTCAGTATCATCATCTGAATCAGTAAGCAGCTCAGAATCTGTCTCAACATCTGAATCAGTAAGTAGCTCAGAATCAGTATCAAGCTCAGAGTCAGTCTCAAGTTCTGAATCAGTCTCAAGTTCAGAATCAGTAAGCAGTTCAGAGTCAGTCTCAAGCTCAGAATCAGTTTCATCATATGAGTCAGTCTCATCATCAGAATCAGTATCAGTATCAAGCTCAGAGTCATCTTCTAACAACCACAGCACAAGCGAAACGCCACGTCAAAAACCAGCAAATGCTAAATTGCCAAGTACAGGTGACGACGCTTCTAGTGCAGATCTTCTAGGAAGTGGCGCTCTATTTGGAGCCTTCCTCCTTGGTAAGAAGAAAAAGAAAAAAGCAGATGATGAAGCTTAATCACTCTACTCATCATTGAGTAACAGAAAACCACCTCCAAGCGGAGGTGGTTTTTTAGCGCCAGATAAGTTTAGAAGTAAAGGGACGTTCTTGCTTAGTTGGGGAGATGGCTTGTCTAAAAGCGCATTTGCCAAGCTCATAAGCGTGGTGGTCGATGGTTGGAAAGTCGTAACCGCCCAATAACAAGGTATGTTGAAAAGGCTCCAAAGTCCTGTCGACTCTGGAACCTTTTTCTATTTGCACTTTTCTTGAATATTTTCAGCCCATGGTAAATAAGCCTCCAGAACTTCTTTTTTTGCGAGCGTCTCTTCGTTAGGTAAGTGTTCTAGAAGATAGGTCATATATTTCTCTGCATCAAGACCGTGTCGTTTAGCAGTTTCCAAAAGACTCAAAATGATAGCTGTCGACTTGGCCCCCTCAAAGCTTTGAGAGAACAGCCAATTTTTACGTCCCATCACCAAGGTCTTCATAGCCCTCTCAGCCATATTGTTGGACAGGACTAAATCGCCATCCGAGAGAACGGTTCGGAAGGTGGTTTCGTATTTGAGGCTATACTCCATTGCAGTACCCAATTTGGAACCTGGCAAAACGGCCTGATTGCGACACCAATTAAAGAACTCGTCCATCAAGGGTGCCAACTCTGTCTGGCGTTTATGTAGCCGTTCCTCAGTAGACAAGTCAGCCCAGTCATTCTCCAAGGAAAACAGGCGGTCGCAATAAGCTAATCCCTTAGCTCCTAAAGAAGTCTTGTCTGTCTTCTTAGGAGTCGCCTCAAAGAATTTTCTTCTGACATGAGCCCAACAGCCAACCAACTGAGCCTTGTCTAACTGCCGATAGGCTGACCACATGTCACAGTGTACATAACCCGCATAATCTCCAAGAAATTCCTCCACAACCAATCCACTCCGTCGTTTGTCATGATGATAGAGGGTAATTCCCTTTTTCTCATGCTTCCCAGACAAGAAAGTCCAGTAGAAGGTCAACTGGCTATCATTTTCTAAGACCTTGTAGGAAGTTTCATCCGCATGGAGAATAGGCTGCTCCAACAATTTCTCGTGTAACAGATTATAAATCGGCTCGAAATAATACTGACTAGACTTGATGTGCCAGTTGGCCATTTCCTTGCGACTGATGGGCAGACCAAGCTTGTTCCAATCCTCTTCCTGACGGTAATTGGGCACCTTCAGATTGAACTTCTGGTGAATGGTGTGGGCGATGATAGAGGCTGAGCCCAAGCTGTGTACCAAAGGTGCCTTAGGAACAGGAGCCTTGATAATCTTATCGCTCAGATTCTTCTGACTACATGCCTGACACTTGTATGCGTGTTGAACATGGTCAATCCGCTTTAATTGTGCAGGAATAAAGACCAATTCTTGTCGTTGAACAGCTGAGCCAATCTCCTTCAACTGACCATGACAGTCTGGACAGGTACAATCTTCGCCCTGCAATTCGTGATGAACAATCTCTGGAGTGAATTGGCTGAAAATAGCCTGACGAACTCCCTTAGCTTTCTTGCGTTTATAGGTAATCGTTTCTGTTTCAACTGGGTAAGTCAGCTTCTTCTTCAGGGAGAATTTCATCCCCAAACAAGCTCAGCTGACCTGGTTGATACACAACCTTCTCTGATGATTTTCCGTAGAGTTTCTGTCTCAGATACTCAACCTGTTCACGAAGAAGGGTCAACTCGTTGGTCATGATTTCAATGGTTTTTGTTAGACTTTCAATCACTTTATCTTGTGACTCCATGGACTTACCTCCTTCTTTTTATCTCATTATACACAAAGAAAAGCCATGATTTCAATAGAAATCACGACTTTTTGAAATATTTATTTTTGGATTGATCGAAAATCCTTTCATGAGCCAGTCTACTTGTTCGGAAGTTAGAGCCTTGACCTCTTCTTCATTGTTTGGCCAGGTCAATTTTCCATTTTCAAAACGTTTGTAAAGTAACCAAAATCCTTGTCCGTCCCAGTAAAGAGCTTTGAATCGGTCTTTTCGACCTCCGCAGAAGAGATAGACCTGACCTGAAAAGGGATCCAGATTGAATTGACTTTTGACAAGGTAGGCGAGAGAATCAATCCCTTGACGCATGTCCGTTTTCCCACAAACCAAGTAGACTTGACCTAAATCACTGAGTCGTATGGTCATAGTGCAGTACCTTATCCAAAATCGTTTCCATTACTTCATGGTTGATAGATTGGAAGAATGTGACTTCTACTTTTCCGAGACGAATTTTCATCAGAATATCGTTTCTACCTTTCTTCTCAACACGGCGAGATTGGGGAATAGTCAATGGGACGATGGGCTGTGACATAATAAAATCCTCCAGTTATGTTTTTCTAACAGTATACAGGAGTCTAGTGGTAAAAAGTCAAGATAAAGTTGATTAAACTTTAGTTGATTTTCTAGAAAAAAGGGTGCACTAAAAACACCTAGCGAAAAACGCTTTTTTCACTAGTCTAACCAAGGACTTGTGCCGATAATCACTTATCTTCCATAAGCCTCCTTGGTGGCGTATAGAGTTGGCGGTTGCGTAGTAGCGCATCCACCAGACGCACAAATTTTCTAGCGGTTAAGACGATGGCTCGTTTGTGTTGATGTTTAGGAACTTCTTGATACTTCTTCTTGTAAAAGGCTTGATACTCACTATCGTGTCGTCTGACAGAGTTGGCGGCTTCAACTAAGTAATAACGGAGATAGCGATTGCCTCTTTTCACAAGGTCAGTATTTTGAGAGTTAGCGTTCCCAGATTGATTCTGTTTCCAATTCAAGCCCGCATATTTAGCGACTTGAGGATGATCTTTAAAGCGTTCAATCTGTCCGATTTCAGCGATAATCCCTGCAGCGTAAACTTTGCCAACACCAGGTATTGAAGTTAAACACTGATATTCAGGGATGACTTCGACCATATCTTCAATGGCTTTATCAATATCCTTAATCATTTGTTCAAGATTTCTGATTTCTCGAGCGAGAAGACCAAGAATGACATTAACCGAATCTTGCTGGAGCTTAGGAAGACGATAAGAGCCTCGAATAGCTGCTTGAATGGCTTTAGCTAATTTATCAGGAGCTTTGAATCGCCCTCTACCCAATTTTTGGATAAAGTCCGCAAGGTCTTTGAGAGGAACAGTGGCTAATTCATCTAGAGTATAGTCTTTGGTCATCAAGGAGATCATAGTGCTAGACCATAGAGAAGTTGTGAGGTTCTCATTCTTGATTTCAGTTGATAAGGTATTGCACTTATAATAGATATTTTCAATAAAGTGCTGTTTGGTTCTTGTCAACTGTTCAATGAGTTGCAGTCTTGTTCTGGTTAGGTGTTGGAGAGCTAGATACTTCTCTTCTTTAAGAAAAGCAGGTGAGAAGCGCTCAATACGGAAATAATCGGCAATGTAGAAGGCATCAATGGTATCATTTTTACTTTCTTCAAACGTTTCCCGATATTTCTTAATCTTATTGGGTTGCTCCACCATGACTTCAACGTTTAGGGCTTTTAGCTGGCTATCCTCGTTAAAGAACATGGCAGGGTGAAAGCTATAAAGACTAGTAGCTTCCATGCCAATAACGATACGCTCAAAGGAATAAGTTTCATTGAGCTCAAGAATGTGCTTCTTGATTTCAGAGGCGCCTGTTAAATCATTGGAAAGAGAAGCTGTGAAGGGAGTAGTCGTATCACTAAGCATGATACAGACATCAAGTTTGGTAGAACTAACGTCTAAACCGACAAAACATTTCATTTGGAAGGTCTCCTTTCATTTGTATTTGGAAGTTTTCTTGACTACTGTAAGGTTCCCCAGAAACACCTTGAACCAACAGCCTCGCCTAAGAGAATTCTCATCACTAACTCACCTGCCGCCTGTACGCTACTACATACAGAAGTGAGTCTAGTGGAAACAGCTAGTGTGTTGGAAGTAGGAACAAGGTTTGGGTAACAGACTCCTTTTTGAAGACATGGCAACAAGGAGGTAGTAGAAACAACCCTGAGTCCATTCCATGACTCTATTGTTCTGGAAAACCTTGCAATAGTCAAGTTATAAAAAAATTATTAACACTTGGGATTGAAAAATCCCCATAAACTTATTTTACGAGGAGGGAGTGATTAGATAGATACCTTGTTATGGGGCGGTTACGATACATTGGATGCGGATTGGCCGACAGATGTAGAGACAGGTTTTGATATGGTGACCATGAACCCTCCTTACTCTGCAAAATGGTCTGCTGCAAAAGGTTTCTTACAAGATGAGCGTTTCATGGATTACGGTGGTAAGTTAGCGCCAAAATCAAAAGCAGACTATGCTTTCTTGTTACACGGGTTTTATCACTTGAAACAAACTGGAACAATGGCTATCGTTCTTCCGCATGGTGTTTTATTCCGTGGTGCTGCTGAAAAGACCATTCGTGAAACCCTTTTGAAAAATGGTTCTATCTATGCTGTCATTGGCTTGCCAGCAAATATGTTTTACAATACATCTATCCCAACTTGTATCATCGTTTTGAAAAAACACCGTGAAGGTCGTGACGTGCTCTTCATTGACGCCTCAAATCAATTTGAAAAAGAGAAAAAGCAAAACGTTATGAAAGAGGAGCATATCGAGCATGTGCTTGAACTTTATCAAAACCGAGAAACTGTTGATAAAGAAGCGTATCTAGCGTCCTTTGAGGATATCAAGGAAAATGACTTTAACCTCAACATCCCACGCTATGTTGATACAAGCGAAGAAGAAATTCCAGTTGACCTAAAAGCATTAACCAAAGAAATAGAGGAAACCAATAAAGCCATTAACGAAACAAACGCTACTTTCCTTGATATGCTAGGAGAGTTGACCTTTGCGGATAGTGAGACAAAAGAGTCTGTGGAAGCCTTTTTGAAGGTATTTGGGGAGATGTAGTATGGCAAATAAAGTACCAAAAATAAGATTTAAGGGATTTACGGACGATTGGGAGAGAAAAGCTCCAGTGGAGGTTTTCTGCGATTTTCTAAAAACAAAAAGCAAAATCGGGGTAAGTGGGGGAAACTATGAAAACTAATAGCGTACCAAAAATAAGGTTTAAAGGTTTTACTGATGATTGGGAACAGCGTAAGTTGGGAGAGATCGCTGCAAGAGTCCATGGGAACGATGGAAGAATGGATTTACCAACTCTTACTATCTCTGCAGCAAATGGTTGGATGAATCAAAAGGAAAGATTTTCTGGTAACATAGCTGGTAGAGAGCAGAAAAACTACACTCTTCTTCATAAAGGAGAATTATCATATAATCACGGGAATTCAAAACTTGCAAAATACGGGGCGGTTTTTTCTCTTGAAACTTATAAAGAAGCTCTTGTTCCTAGGGTTTATCACAGTTTTAAAGTAATTGACGGAAATCCTAAATTTATTGAATATTATTTTGCAACGAAAATTCCTGATAGAGAACTTGCGAAACTTGTATCATCAGGAGCAAGAATGGACGGACTTCTAAATATTAATTTTAATGAGTTTATGGGGATAAATTTAACTGTTCCTAATAAATCAGAACAAGAAAAAATATCAAATCATTTCTCAAACTTAGACCGCCTCATCACCCTTCATCAACGTAAGTGTGACCCCACTTGTCAAGTCAAGTGCAACAAGTTCATTGATAACTAGAGCTCCAGAGGTTAAGCTGTTTGGGCTAGCCCAAACAAAATATTTGCGGTTTTATACTTGTGAAGTCGTCTAGGTCTGTCATTGATAGCAGAGACGTAGTGATTGAGTTCTTCTGTCGTTAGTGAGTTAAGAGAGACACCTTTTGGGAGAAACTCTCTCAAGAGACCATTGAAATTTTCATTTGTTCCTCTTTCATGAGAAGCATAAGGATGGGCAAAATAGACTTCCACACCTTTTAAGTCTGACAAGCTACTGAACTCTGAGCCATTGTCCGATGTGATAGAGCGAATAGGGTACTGTGATAGTAGGCTCTTAACAGCCCTATTGATAGTTTCTGCTTGTTTATTAGCCAGTTTTACAGCGATGGCAAATCGTGTTTGACGCTCTACTAGAGTCATGACAACAGCTTCCCCTTTGGTCTTCTTGCCAAGAACCAAATCAATCTCCCAATGTCCAAATTCAGAGCGATTAGTAATAGTTTCTGGACGTTCTTCAATGGATTTTCCTAAGATTTTCGTCGTGGCCTTAGGCCTTACTTTAGACCGTTTTCGGATGCTCACCATCTTAGGTAAATCAATCGGTTTAACCCTCAACAGTCCGTCTTTGATGTACCGATACACTGTCTTGGTGGAAGGGATAACTTCCAGTGGATGTTTTTCTCGGTAAGTTTGAACAAAGCTATCAACACTGTGACAACGAGGTTTCGTTTTCAGGGCTTTCTCAAGTTCCTTGAAGAAGGTCTGGGAGCAGTACGATAGTTTATGATAGGCACTTTTTCGACGATTGGTTTCATAAACACGTTGACCACTATCTGGAAAGTAAACCGTTGAGTAGATTCGTTTCCCGTTCTTATCTTGAACCTGAGAAACACTTCCTCGTTTGATTTCCCGACTGATGGTTGAGCGATGACGCCCAAGCAGACGAGCAATCTCAGAGGGGGTCTTGCCCATCTTGAGATAGGCGCTGATTTCTCCGCGTTCAGAGGCTGAAAGGTGTGAGTATAACGATTTTTTGGTAGAATGATTAGTGGACATGTTCATCTGCTTTCTATACTGAGTTGGGGAATTCTAGTATATCAGACGAGCATGTCTTTTTTTGTTGCACTTCATTTTACAACGCGGGAACGTAAGTGTGAACAGTTAAAAGAATTGAAAAAATTCATGTTACAAAACATGTTTCCAAAGAAAGGATAAGAGATTATGGCAGAATTAGAATCAGTTTTAGAACAAAAACTGATTGATCAACTGTGTCAAGGCGAGTCTCAATGGACTTATCGTCCAGATATTAGAACAGAAGAGGAGCTTTGGGATAATTTCAGATATATTCTTGAACAAAACAACAAAGCTAAATTAAATGATGGTCGTCTAACTGATAGTGAGTTTGCTAAAATTAAAAATGATTTATCACACGCTTCTTTTTACGATGCAGGAAAATGGCTAGTCGGCGAAAACGGTCAAGTGTATGTCCATGTGCAACGTGGCAATGAGCCCCTTCATTTACTGGTCTTAAATAATGAGCATATTGCAGGTGGGACAAGTGTCTATGAGGTCATCAATCAATATCAAGCCTTTGGCGAAGATGATGCGCGTGATCGTCGTTTTGACGTGACTTTACTCATCAACGGAATTCCGATGATTCATATTGAATTAAAAAACAAAGATCATTCCTATATGGACGGATTCCATCAAATCAAGAAATACATTGCTGAAGGCAAGTTCCGTGGTCTCTTCTCAAATGTTCAAATGTTTGTCATAAGTAACGGCGTTGATACCAAGTATTTTTCAGCCGCTAGAGATAATGAGCTCAACAAAAAATTCTTAACCGGCTGGATTGACCATGACAATCAACCAGTGCCAGATTTTATTGACTTTGCAAAAGCGGTACTCAAGATTCCAGAAGCGCATGAAATGGTGACCAAATATATCGTTTTGGATAACGATAAAAAGAAATTGCTGATATTGAGACCTTACCAAATCCATGCTATCGAAGCCATGCGTGACGCTTCCAAAAAAGGTAAATCAGGCTTTATCTGGCATACAACAGGCTCTGGAAAGACTATGACCTCCTATAAAGCCACACGTAATCTCTTAATGGACATTCCGTCTATTGAAAAGACTATTTTCTTAATTGACCGGAAAGACCTTGATGTGCAAACGAAACTCGCCTTTCAGTCCTATGCTGATAACGATACGATTGATGTTGATGATACGGAAAACGTTAATGCATTGATTAAAAAATTGACAGACGGAAGACGTCAAATGATTGTGACCACACGTCAAAAAATGCAAACAATGATCAATAAACGTTTGAAAGAAGGGACAACAGATTACAACAAAATTCGAGCTTTAAAGGTTGCCTTTGTTGTTGACGAATGCCATAGAGCTGTCACACCACAGACAAAGAGAGAGTTAGAAGCTTTCTTTGCCAATTCCTTATGGTTTGGATTTACGGGAACGCCGATTTTTGAAGATAATAAATACGAACAAAAAGGTGACTTAGCTCAGACGACAAAACAGTTATACGGAGACTGTTTACACAGCTATACTATCAAAGAAGCGATTCATGATGGAGCTGTCCTTGGTTTCATGGTTGAAACACTTGGTAAAAACGGGCTTACTCCAGAAGAAGAGGAGCGTACCTATGGAAAAGAAGCTCATATGCGTCAAGTTTTAGATGTTATTTTGAACAAATCTTTTGCCAAATTTGGTATGGAAAAAGGTAGAGGTGAGACCTATGAAGCTATGTTTACCGTTAGTTCCATCGAACAGGCTCAAAAATATTATGAGCTTATCAAACGGATAAAAGCTGGTCAGGACGAGCTAAAAATTAGTGAGGACATTCGTCGAGCTCTCCCAGATTTTCCAAAAGTTGCCATTACTTATTCAGTTACTGAAAACGATGAAGCTTCTAAACTGAATCAAGATAAGATGAAAGAAGCTTTGGACGATTATAATGATATGTTTGGTACAAATTATAATCTGGCGGGTATCAATGCTTACAATGCTAATTTGAACGATCGCTTAGCACGTAAAGAGAAAAAATACTTAAATCGTAGTCAGCAACTTGATATCGTTATTGTTGTCGATAGACTTTTGACGGGATTTGATGTTCCTTGTTTGTCAACACTTTTCATTGATCGTCAACCGATGTCTCCACAAAACTTAATTCAAGCTTTCTCACGTACCAATCGCCTGTTTGATACGAAAAAACAATACGGTCAAATCGTCACTTTCCAATCACCACAAGCATTCAAAGAAGCTATCAATTCGGCATTAGCCTTATATTCACGTGGTGGAGAAGGTGAGCCTTTAGCAGAAGACTTTGAGACTGTTAAAGAAGAGTTTATTACTTCCTTGAAAATTGTTCGTCTTTTAGCAGAGACACCTCAAGAAGTTATTTCTTTGTCTAAAGAGCAAAAGATACAATTTATCGCTGACTTTAGAGGCTTAGACCATTCATTTAATCATCTAAAAGCCTTCACAGATTATGACCCGCACATTTTGACAGAGAATCATTTTTCACAAGAAGAATACGAGGATTATGCGGCGGTTTATAAAAATGTTTTAGCAGAGTTGAAAACAGACGAGCCAGGCGAGGGGAATGCAAACGATACAATTACTGATGACTATGAGCTTGTAGCTGTTGATAAAATCACTGTTGATTACGATTATATTATTGATTTGATTAGTGGTTTTGTCGATTCTCTTGGTGATGTCGAAAGCGAAGCAGAGTATGAAAAGAAACTGGCTGAAATCAAAGATACTATAGCGGCCTATTCAGAAGATAATCCAAAACTGGGTGCTCTTCTAGAAGGTGTTCTTGAAGATATTATCAATCATAAGGAAAAGTATGAAAATCAGGATGTCTCTATCATTGTCAATCAACTGCGCCAATCAGCTATTGAAAAGGAAATCAGACAATTTTCCGAGAAATGGTTTGTTGATTTCGAGGATGTTAAGTACGAGGCTTATCATTTTAAAGATGGCAAGCTAGCCAATGAAAACAAATTAAAGGAAAAAGCTAACTATGCAGCTTATAAAGAGGCAACAGAGGAACCCGTTAAAAAATTCAAGTTCTTTAGTGCAATGATCAAAGACTTTAAAGATGTTTTGATGCCAGAAATTGCTCCATTATTTAACTAATCAAATAGACCTTGAAGTTGATTCAAGGTCTATTTTTTAGGAATTTAAACTGGATAGTGAGCGCATAATGATGTCAATGTCTTTACTCTCTAGCTCGTTAATAATATGGAGATATGTTTTTTGAGTGGTCGTCATATTAGAGTGCCCAAGTCGTCTTGCTACACTTGCGATAGAAACGCCTGCAAAGAGGAGCAGTGAGGCATGGGTATGGCGTAAACCATGAATAGAAATGATAGGAATGCCAGCATTTTTACAATGTCTAGCTAGTCGGTCATTTACGGTAGAATTATAAATTTTACCTGTTACGAAAATAGGCTTATCCTCGGGTAGGTTTTTGAGTAACTCTGCAAACTGAATAACTGTTTGCCAATCGATAGGAATTTTTCTGATTGAGGATTGATTTTTAGTCGGTAGAAATCCACCGTCGCCTTTATAATCCCATGTTTTTGAGACGGAAAGTGTTTGTCGCGTTAAATCAAAATCTTTTGGGGTTAGAGCGAGCGCTTCTGAAAAACGTAAGCCAGTTTTGGCAATCAATAAAATCAACCAATCCATATTAATTTGCGGGGCTAAATCAAGGTCATCAAGGAGTTTGTGGAGTTCGTACTGATTGAGAAACTTAGGTTTCTTAGCACGTGGTTGTTTGCCTTTAATGATGGCTTTACGTGTTGGGTCTCGCTGAATAAGTCCCTCATCAACAGCATCCATAATGGCACATTTTAAGTGGTGATGAAAATCCATTGTAGTTTGTTTTTCATGAACGCTTGCATATTGATTTAATAATTTTTGATAAGAAAAGCGATCCAACTGCTGTATCTGTAATGTTGGCACCAACTT
Source organism: Streptococcus hyointestinalis (assembly GCF_900459405.1). Lineage (NCBI taxonomy): Bacteria > Bacillati > Bacillota > Bacilli > Lactobacillales > Streptococcaceae > Streptococcus > Streptococcus hyointestinalis. The sequence continues at coordinate 58,455 of NZ_UHFN01000002.1, read as the reverse complement.
TTCAAGCCAGCGATGAGCCATATGGTACTTTTTCATGGTCACAGGGCGGATAGCTCCCTCTTTGTAGACCATAATCCATTGCTTATAATAATCACAAAATAACATTGTTTCAGAATTCATTGTTTCTATCATAAAATGATAAACCTCCTCTCAATAATGTATCATAAAGAGTATTAAAATATGTTTTAGAACCTAATTTTTTATCAGAAACCAGATCTTTCATAAAAATGCCCACATTTTTGAAACCAAAACACTTACGTTGATGAAGGGTGATGAGGCGGTCGAGGGTTTGGAAGAAATTTCCAATGACTGTTTGTTCTGTCAGAGCAGGGAGATGAAACTTAACTGTTGTCAACACCTCTCTTGTCAACTGTGGTTGCGCACCACCAGTAATATATCTTTTAAAATTAGATGATAAAAAATTATTGAATAAAAAGTATTTATTGATATTTCTGCCTTCTTTATCAACATTAACAACCATAGAATTTCCTGTTATCCATACTGGACCAACTACAAAATTAGGAGTTCCTGTACCTTCTCCACGTGCAGATATAGTTACCTGATCCTCATTGTGATTGCACTTGTCATAATAACCAATATAACCATTTGCACCAAATACTGGATAACCCGATTTCCTTAACTCACTACTACTAATTGTTGTAGGCTGATATAAGTCCGCAGTTTCTCCCAACTTACGCTGTTCCCAAGGGTAAGTAAATGATTGGAATTATAAAATATCAAATGGTTGTTTTATCTAAGAGCTTTTTCCCACGACAAACGCATGAAGAAAATGTCGCTTTCAGATAACGATTTTTCATAAAAAGATATATTTTTAACCATGAAATTTTGTTATAATGTAGACGAAAAAAGGCTGAACCGATGTATGTGTGTAAATATTGTGAAAATATTTTGAAAAAATGCATGTATCTAGAAAATGGGTACATGCATTTTCTTCATGCGTACGGCGTGTGTAGCAACTACCATAGGATGTGTTGGTCTTGTCAAACAGTTGATAAGTGGTATAATAAAGGTATTAAATAGTTTTATTTAGTTTGTGCGGTTTCCTAGCAGGCACAAGAAGAGCAGGTGCTCTTCAAGAAGGATTTTCGTAAAGCGTATAGGATGTGTTTAGACGAACTAAGCATAGCTTTACAGGGGAGTTATTTCAGCGGTCTTTAGATAGACACGTTTTTCGGAGCTTAGCGGTTGAAATAATGTACAAGAAACTTCGTTTAGACCAAAAGTAAGAAATTGAGGAACGTTCGATTGGCTTGATTGGCTATCTCTTTTGTAAGAACGACAAAAGGGCGATTAAGCGAAGTCCATTTTTCCTTTTTTAAAACGAGGGAAAGTGAGACTGTTTTTCGTGCGTTCTTTTTTATTACTTTTGGTATCGTTATGGAAGAAACACTCTTTAGTGAAGGACTGAAGGGTGTTTTTTTGTTAGCATACGGACAGTACAAACGGCTAGGTGGTCGGAACTGCTGCTCGTGAGATAAAACAATAGAGTAAACGTCAAATGACGTATGGAGGAAAACTATGTTTAATTCAACAAACAATGTCTATGTTGTCAATTCTTCTTATGTAAACGAAGAAGGACATCTCGTCATCAATCATGTGGGGTCTTACACGACTTTTGAAGAAGCGTTTAGAGTCTACATTCAGCATGAAACTTTTGTTGAACATGATTTTGGACGAGATTTAGCTGACGCTTTTGAATATGCCTATTACATTGCTAAAGGGCGTATGTTTCAGCATATCTCTTCTTTTGTACGCTTATCCGATGAAGATATTCGTCGTGAAGCACGTAAAAGAATTTTGGCCAACAAGGCACGTCGCTTAACTAAATCGCTTCTAGGCTTACGCTAATAGGAGCGAGTATTAGGTAAAGGTATGGTAGTCTATACGACTATTTTTTGTTTTGTTAAAATATTTGTAAACACCCAAAGGTGAATGGAGGAAAACACTATGATGAACAACGTACAACTTATCGGACGCACAACACGTGATGCAGAATTACGCTATACACCAAATAACAAAGCAGTCGCTAGAGTTAATTTGGCAGTTAATCGTAATTTCAAGAATAAACAAACTGGAGAACGAGAAGCAGATTTCTTTCAATTAGTTCTTTGGGGCAAACAAGCAGAAAACTTTTCTGAATGGATAAAGAAAGGAAATCTGGTTGGCGTTACTGGAGAACTTCGTTCTCGTACCTATGAGAACCAACAAGGTCAACGTGTTTTTGTAACGGAAGTTTGGGTAAGTTATTTCTGGTCACTAGAACCACGCACATCTAACGGAAATAATCACCAGCAAGGTCAAGGTGGTTATGATAATAGCATGCCACCGTTTGATAACAATAACTACGGTTACGATTCTAGCTCAGCTACGAATAATGGCCCAATGGATATTTCTGACGATGACTTACCGTTCTAAAATGAGACACCTAAGAGTGTATGGAGGAAAACAAATGAACCAAAATAGTATTGAAAAAACAACCTACGATATTGTAACTGTAGAAGAAGCAATCAAAGATGAGAAGAATAACATTATTGCTCACTTTCTATTCTTTGCTACTCTGACGTTCATTATCATTGGTTTGAGCTTACATCTACTAATCAATCCAAGTTCTTATCCAGAAAAGAACGCATGGCAATTGGCTGTAGAGCAGAGTACTGGTGTATCCGTTTTACTTGTAGCCTTTCTTTTTGGCTACAGAGTCATCACTGATTTTAAAAAGGCGCTGGGAAATGTTAAGAAATTAGAGCAATACTAAGAGGAAATAATAAGGAGACCTAACAGGTTTCCTTTTTTGTATGGAGGAAAACAAAATGAAAATGTCTAAATTTAAAAAACGTGTCTTAGGTCATGTCACCATCACTGAATTACATGGTGGTTTAGCAGAAAAAGCAAAGTGCAAACGTCTTAAAACAGGGTACACACGTAATAACGTGACAGTACCTGTGTATTTCAAATTTAAGATGTATGATGAGCTACCTTTTTAAGGAGGTTGATGATGGCTATTGACATAGAGCAACCAAGAGTGTTGACTGCGGACAATTACTATGATGACTTTACTTATATGAGTACATCTCGCTTTAAGGAGTTTATTAAGTGTCCGAGAAGGCAGCTTGCTATTGAACTTGGCATGTGGGAAGATAAAAAGTCTAATGACGCCTTTATCGTTGGTAATTATGTACATTCATACTTTGAAAGTCCAGAAGCACATCGCAGGTTTCTAGAAGGACATAGAAGTGACTTGTACGCTACCAAAGGTAAAACAAAAGGGCAGCTAAAAGCTGCCTTTAAGGTGGCCGATAAGATGATCCGTACCCTAGAAGTAGAAGAACTCTTTAATCGAGTTTATCACGGCTCAAGCGGTGATGAGGTCGAAAAGGAACGTATCTTTACCGGGGAGCTGTACGGTATCCCATTTAAGTGCAAGGTCGATAGTATCAACTTTACTGGTGGGTATTTTGTGGACTTGAAAACAATGGACACCCTAGCAGGTGAGAAGTTTTCTCCGACAATCCGTAGATACACTAAAGGGGTACTCTATAATGTTCTGGAGTATCAATATGACCTGCAAATGTACATCTACCAACAATTGATAGCACAGGAAGTGGGTTATGAAATGACACCCTACATTATGGCTGTCTCGAAGGAGTCTATTCCTGATAAGGAGTTGATTATGGTAACAGACAGTATCTTAGACCACGGTCGGCAAATCCTAGAAGCCAACGCTGAAATGATCCGCTCTATTTGGGAGTGTGAAATGGAAGCTGAAGGTTGTGGACACTGTGACTTTTGTCTCGCTCATAAAACACTAGAGGGCTACGTCACATTAGACGAGCTCTTTTAGTGATGACACTATACTAAATTTAAACAGAAAGTAACTACTAGCTAGACTAGTACATGGAGGAAAACAATAATGGAAAACACAGGTAACTTTAACGCAGCAGAAAACGCAACACTATCTAGTGACTTTCTTGAACGCTTGATTAAAGCAGAGGTTGAGCTTGCTTTAGCTAAGAAAGAAACAGAACATCAGTTGGAGCTTGTTGAATTAGAGCAGAAGTATAAAGACTCAAACCAAGAAAAATGGGGTGAGTTTTACGAAGCGCTTGCTAAAGCTCAAGCAGCATTTGTCACACCTAAGAAAAGTAAAACGGCTACTGTTAAAACCCAAAAAGGGTATGAGTACACCTATGATTATGCGACCTTGAGCGATATTTTAGGTGCTACCGAACAGTATCTTAACGAAAACGGCATTTTCTTTTCTCAAAATGAGTTGACGAAAAGCGTTGCTAATGGTGATGTTTTTGTGTCTATCGAAACCACTCTTTCTTATAAGAATGGTTTGACGCTTAAAAAAGAGACACTGCCCTTGAAGTACAATCCATTTAACGCACAGGATGCACGCTCAATCGTGTCTTATCTTCGACGTTATGGAGCAAGTAACATTTTAGGTATTGAACCAGAAGATGGGGGCGATGACGCTAATATTGCACAAGGAAATGACTTCCACGTACACAATAGCTATCCAAAAGCCCCTCAACAAAACCAAAATATTCCACATAAACCAAGTGGACGTGGTACTGGTTATAACTCTAACACTCAAGGTAGGGGTTATTCTTGCCAAGGTGGTTATCAAGACAATCATTCTTATCAAGGAAATAGCAGAAATGTTAGTAACAACCAAGGTAACAATGCTAATCAAGCTAACCGTACGAACCAAGGCCAAAATGGAACTTATAGTAATCGTTCGTTTAACGAAAACACTCAAGCTCCACAAGAGACCAAGAGAAGTAATAACCACGCACAGCAGTCTCGCCAAGGTAGCGTAAATAAGTCTACCCAACAGGCAAAATCTAATCAAGTAGGTATCGCTAATCAAAAGTCAGATGAAGTTTCAGAAGCAGCACGTGAAGCAGTCGCAAAAGCTAATGAGTTGAAAGCTAAAAAAGAAGCAGAGAAAAAGACTCAATTAGCTAAAGCAGCCGAGCAAGAGTCAGCAAAAGCTAAACGTGATGAAGCCCTAGCAAAAGCAGCAGAAAAACTTGACGCTAATTTAAAAAAAGCGCCAGAGACAATTTCTAAAGCCCCTAACGATGTAGCAGCAAAAGAAGATACCAAGGCAGTTAATCCAGACATCAACAAACCAAATGTTTCTGCTAAGGAAACACAAGGAAAAGGTGACGTCAAGGAAAACAAGCCTACTTCTCAAGCAACTACAAATACTATGGGAACAAGTGTTGAAGCTAAAGCAGACAATCACGCACAAGATAACTCTCAAGAAGCTAAAGTTGCTGAGGAAAAGACTTCGCAAGAAGGTCAGTTGCATGAGACACACCCAGTATTGGATGAAAAACCAAAGGCAGCTACTCAACGCTCAGTTGATGAGATTTTTGTAAAAGGATTGAAAGCAGCTAAAACACTAAATGCTAGTGAAGAACAAATTCACGCTTGGGAAAATATGTCTGACAAAAAGGCAGCTATTAAAGAAATTATTGATTTTTGTAATGCTGCTCAAGAAGAAAAAATGACGACAGGACAACTGTAAGTCACTAACTGTGTAATATGTAAGAGAAGAAAAAGTAAGTGTCATCGCTTACTTTTTCGTTTTATGGAGGAAAACAATATGACATATGCAGAACAACAAGCAGCATGGAATGCTTTTTTGGCGAACGCCTTTGGTAAGGTCTTTCTTATCATTTTGCTATTCTTTGTCGCAAGCATTTTATTAAATAATCGACGTATTTATCGAACGCTTCTTGTCGCCTTATTTACACTACCAGTCATGGTTATTGAGGTGTTTTCACTATTTAGACTCTAAACTTGTTTGAATAGAAAAAGACACTGAATTTTGATAAAATAAGGAGGAAAGATAGTGACGAACGAAGAAATAGAAGAACTGCTTTCTCATTTGAAAGAACTTGTTGCAAGAGATGCTTTTTACACAGTCCTGAGAGGAGGACGAAAAGTAGCTATCAAAAATGAACTTATTAAAAAAGTTGTGCCTAGTCTTAAGGTGAGTGATTTCAACAAAAAGGAGCTGGATTACAATGGTTCCGGTGAATATATCTTTGTTTTTATAACTCAAGAAGGTATGAAGTTTTACATTAAGTTTAAGTTTGTTTTTAATAAAGGGAAAGAAAAGGTAAAATTTATTTCTTTTCATTATGCGGAGTTGAGAAACGCTTGAGTTCACGGAGGAAAACAAAATGGAAACAATAGTTAAAGAGGTAACACGCACCCTCTACTATGGTGAAGAACCAATTACGGTGACAAGTCTTGCTCGTTTCGATAAAGAGACAGGTGAGGAAGTTCCTGATGATAATCTTGATCAAGAAACTATTAAGAAGAGTGATGCTATTTATCGAAAAAAGCATCATCTAATTGAACCAGAAGCGATTACTGAATTTAGGCAAAAATTTGGGATTGCTTTGGAAGAATTAGCTGATCTTCTCAGTATAGATTCTTTTGATTTAGATTTAATTGAAACCGGAGCTTTTCCTAGCGATAAACAGAACTTAATATTAAAATCGGTGATAGAGAATCCTGAACCCTTTAAAGAGTATTGGTCTGTTCGTAGCGCCTAGGGGGAAATCAAACTACTGATTTAACAATTGAATAGTAAAAACAAGAGATTAGCTTTCTGCTAGTCTCTTTGTTTATGGAGGAAAACAACATGACATATGCAGAACAACAAGCAGCTTGGAATGCTTTTTTGGCAAACGCTTTTGGTAAGGTCTTTCTTATCATTTTGCTATTCTTTGTCGCAAGCATTCTATTAAATAACCGACGGATTTACCGAACGCTTCTTGTCGCCTTATTTACTTTACCAGTCATGGTTATCGAGGTGTTTTCTCTATTTAGACGCTAAGTCAGTTTGAATAGAAAAAGATACTGATTTTTGATAAAATAAGGAGAATAGGAAGTGGAAAAATACGAGGTTCGTGAGCTACTGCGCAAGTTAAAACGGTTGGTAAAACTTGATAGATATACTCTTGTATATAGGATGGGACGAAAAATACCTGTGAGTAAATCAATGCTAAAATCTCTTGTTGCCAAACTTACAATAAGTGAATTTAAAAAAAGGGAACTCGACAGAGATGGTTCCGGAGACTTCGTTTATGTTTTTATTATAAAGAATGAAGCAGAAAATTTTTATATCAAGTTTAAATTTATCAATGAGAATGAAGTAGAGCTTGTCAAATTTATTTCTTTTCATCCGTGAAGATTGATTAGTCTACAAGTTCTTGCAATGGAGGAAAACAAAATGGAAACAATTATTAAAGAAGTACCTTACTCGCTCTTAGTAGGTGAAGACGATGAACCGGTAGAGGTAATTAGCCCACTACGTTTTAACAAGGAAACCGGTGAAGAAGTTTATGACAGTGACTTATATGAGGTTCTAAATAAAAAAATTAGAGCGGAATATTGCAGGCGTCATCATCTTATTTTGCCAGAGGAAATTATTGCCTTTAGGAAACAAACCGGACTTTCTCGTAAACAATTGGCAGATATTCTCTCAACAAGCGACTTTCACTTGGAGCTTCTTGAAGGTGGTCACTTTCCTAAACAAGAGGAGAATGTCATCTTAAAGGCAATCATCAAACATCCTGAGTTGATTGAAACCTATTTAAGTGAGACCAAAGTGTCACCAGAGGAAAAGAAAGCAGCCAACTACTGATTTAAAAATTGTATAGTAAAACAAGAGATTAGCATACAGCTGGTCTCTTTTGTTATGGAGGAAAACAACATGACAACAAATAAAGAAAAAGCACTGTGGTTACAAAAACATTATGGTGGTTACTCTCTACAGTGGTATCTATCTGATATTAGACGTCTGAATGCGATTTACAAGAAGGAATATTCTCGTTTTCTCGCACAAAGAACCGATAACATCAAGAAAGAACACAATGACGCAGCAAACGCAACCCTACAAAGGCTCAAGAAGGCTTATTTTGACGTGTATCGAAGCGACTATGACACCGACAATGCTATTAGTCGCTCTGAAACAAACGCACGCGCACAAGCTATTCGTGACCTCTGGCTACACGAAGAAGTTGCCGTTACTGTTGCTTAATTCATTACTACTTAGAGGAGAAAATACTATGATGACACCACAATTAGATATGCTGTTTCAACTTTTTGCTGCTAAAGAAGCTGTAAGCTATTCGTTTAACAATCAGTTTGACGGAACTTGGTTACTTGAAGCAACTAACGCAAATGACGCTATCGTCTTTCGCATGGTTACTTTTGACAGCGAGGTTGGTTTTATCCTTCTTCGCTTACAAGAGCTTCCACCTGTAGTTGAAAAAGTAGAAACACACGCTGATCTCATTACAGTAGCTTATTAACATTTATTTGATTTTGGAGGAAAACAACATGGCATTATTAGTTAAAACAAGCACAAAAGCAATGACTAAGGAGCAAGAAGCACAATTAGACAAATGGAGTGAGCAGTTAACGGATATGTTATCTACTGACTTTGAAATCTTTGTGAAAGCTCTGGTCAAAGTTGATTTAGGTATTTCAGACGAAGAAGCTCTTGCTAATATCTTTAATGATTGGTTTAACGATACCAATTCAAATAGTATTTTAGCAGATACAATCGTTGAAAGTGCAGAAATCAATCGTTAATAACCTAACTAATAAAAGTAAGCACAGCTTTAAGGTGTATGGAGGAAAACAATATGAAAACAACAAGCAAAACGTATCTATTTGACGAGTATCAATTCGCTAAATCAATATATCAAGGTGACTTGGATGATGGTTTTGTTGAAGAGTCAACATCTTTTGACACTTGGTATGAGCATTGGTGCTTCGACTTAGAAGTAGATGGCGTAATAGAAGCTTTCCAAGAATGGCTAAAAGATAATATTCAAAAAGATTATTTCTTTTATAGACATTATGGAGATAACATCTCTCTTGTTGAGGTCGATGATGAAGACTCAATGGCTCAATTTGTTGTAACGCTAAACGAGTGGCATACGCAAGGTTATTGTTATACCAGCGACTTTAGCTTTGACAGTGAGAACATTGTCTTTTCTGGTAATCGCTCTGACGTGCTGGATGACAGCATGGTAACACTTCTGCAGAAGCTAATTCTCGCTGCTGAAATTAACTTTGGCTATACTTTTGATACTTATGTCCCTACAGCTGCTACAGTATCATGTTATGAAGCTGGCACTGTTGTTGATTTTCGATTTCTATTAGATCTAACAGACTTTATGGAAGCCTATCTTATTGATTATGGCTATCTTGACGTCTTAGATAAAGACCTAAAGGAATATACACAAGATGAACAAGACTTAGCTTATTGCATGGCACTTGATTGCTTAGAACGTGATGATGAGAAGCGTCAAGCTATCATCGCTAAGCATAAGAAGTGGCAAGTAGTCGCATAGTTCGATTAACTTGTGATACTCTATTATAAAACTAAGAGCTGCTCCCAATCTTGAGTAGTTCTTGGTATAATAGAGGAGAGATTAACAAAGGAGTAGCAATGGATATAATGGGTACGACATTTGTAGAGCTGAATGATGATGAAAGAAGAAGTCTATTTGACCTAGCTGAATACGGTTATGTGTTTGACTGGACAAGACAATCCTCATACAAGAGTTCAACAGTAGCAGCACTTCTTAATGGAGAAGTGGCAGGACTTGTTGAGTTTGAGAGACAACCAGAAGATCAACTAAATCATCTGTGGTTGATAGAGGTTGCAACAAATTATAGGGGAACAGGTATTGCTGGTAAACTATTAGCCTATGTAGCTAAAGACTCGATTGAACAAGGTTTTGATGGTTTTGTCTTAAATGAAGCCAAAACAGCTTTGCACGAACTCTATATTACTAAATATGGAGCTACGCCAATCGGAAAAACACGACTACTTTACTTCGATACAGAAGCAGCTCAACGTCTCATTGAACGCTACTTAGGAGGTGAGTAAAATGTCAGAATCATTTTCTCAAAAAGTTAAGCGAGAATTTGCAGGACAAGAGAAAAAGCCATTAGCAATCGCTCAACGTGAAAAAGCTAGTGAGAATGGCGTTCTTTTGGCGATAATTCGTAAACTTGGACGTAATATCACTGAAGAAGAATACAGAGAAATCAGTAAATTACTCTAGGTAGCATATGTCAATTTAGACGAAAAACAAAATAGAAAGAAAAAAGAGATTAGCAAATGCTAGTCTCTTTGTTGTTTATGGAGGAAAACAATAATGGCAGTTCACATTTTATATAACAATTTATCAGATACCGCACCAGCAACCGGAGCACGTCGAGCAGCGTGGCGCTGGTTAAGAATGTTTAAGGAAAACGGAATAGAAGCAGATATGCGTGAGTTAGACGTCGATACTAACAAGGATGTTAAAATGCTAAGCAACCTTGAAGTTGACATTAGAAGCCACGTTTATCCAAACTCACTATGTCATCTTATCATTTATGATGATGCGGTTCGAGGAAAATATATCACAAATGAGTCAGAAGAGTTTACTTATAGTGATGCCGTCGGTATCTTTATGAGTCGTGACAAAAAGCTAAAAAAGCGTGAAGAGCTTTATGAGCAAGCACACGCTCTTCTTGGCTATTTTTAAGACATGATAATATCCTCTTATGGATTGCATACAAGAAATTGACCTATCTCCTTAATGGAGGTGGGTCTTTTTTGTTTGCTGTCGTTATGTTTCTAAATCCTCACTTGGTGGGGGAGAGTAGCAGCACGCACAATAGAAGTCAAAATCTAAGCAATTAAGAGAAACATCTCGTCCTTTTTAGCGAGAACATAAAAAAACACCTTCGGCGAAGGAATACCAAAGGTGTTTTTATCAACCAACGTAATAATTGTGATGTTTTTTGTTTATGAAGGAAAACACCAACATGACTCTTTTATCTCACAACAGCCCCATTATTTAGGTGGAGGAGGGACTTCCATTATGAAATACAGAACAATAAGTTAAATTTTAGAGTAAAACAATAATAGTAATCTGTTCCCTAACCAGGAACAACTATAGTATATCGCAGATTTTTGAAATAAGCAAGCTAGCTGGCAGATGGATATCATTTTTTTTGATACTCATTTGTGAACAAAAAAGACGCTTTCGATGAGGAAAGTATCGAGAGCGTCCCATGCAACAATCATACTCTTTTTTAGAGAAAGAGTATCAAAACTCTATACCACATTTAATAAGAAAGTTTAAATTATGTGATAGAAAACAACAATATATGCAAACGTTCCTTAGCTAGGAACAACTATAGTATAACGCAGTTTGTAGAAATAGGCAAGCCAACTGGCAGATGAGCTTCAACTTTTTTTGAAGAGCTTATTGAGCGTGAAAAATGAGCAAGAAAAAACAACCGAGACGGTTGCTCTGCAGTATTCTGATGGTTCTCAAACTTTGCTTACTACGAAAAAGGACTTACACTTGTTTCAGTACCATGCTAGTTTGAATGGTTCTCAAACTTTTTCAAAATATTATATTGATAGCATAGTGTTTCAGTACCATGCTAGTTTGAATGGTTCTCAAACCTCATTAGCTGATACCATCTGAGCATGGTCAAGCACCCTTACTTTCTTTCCTTAGATTTCAGCAGAGCCACTTGAAGTTTTCGCTTAAACGATGGTCTCTGAATTGACCTTAATGTTAGTATAGCAGAACAAGCCCATTTTTGCAAATACCATCGTAAGGTAGAGGGGATTCATAAAAAGATATAAAGAGGAGAGTAATATGACAGAAATCAAAAATCCTTTCAGCCCATCGTTTGCACGTGTTCCTGAGATTTTTATTGACAGGGAAGACCTTGTCAAAGAGACTGGTGAACCACCCCTACCTACGCATACGCTAAGAGGTAGGGGTGGTTCACAACTGTTCCAGATTGAAAACAAAAACAACATGACATAAATGTCATGTTGTTTATTTTGTGTCTCTGATAAACTAAAGGAGAACATTAAGAAAAGAGGTATTACCATGAATCACACACTATATAATTTCATTGAAGCTATTGCGATGGGTCACCTTGATTATCAAGGAACTGCAATGATTGTTAGGCGAAATGGGAAAATCTTTGATTATGTACTCGAAGGTGAGCCAGTGAGTTCAAATGAAACAGTAGCAGAAGAGTGTTTGGTAGATGTTATTAGTGAAATCAGCAAATATGGAAAGAAATAGTTAAATATCTATTTATAGAAATAACTAAATACCAAAATACCTATTTCACAACGTTTTGAACATTGTCAGACACTGTTACAGTAACTTTGTTTGCTGAATTAGGGTCTTGAGTGAAAATTTTGAAGTCTTGTTTTTCAGAGTTAGAGTAACGAGCAATGGTATAGGTTTGTCCGTTAGGGAAGATAAACTCTACAGATGTTTTATCAGTTATAACTTTAAGTTGAGCTACTTTCCAGTTTTTAAGTCCAGAGTCAGCAGAGTAACCATTACCGTTACCAAGGATACCATCATAGTAATATGATGATGACACTTGACCTTCTAAACCTTTATCAAGTTCACCAGAGCGAGATTTAACGTTATAGAGACCGTTACTTGGGTCATAGTTAAAGCGAACGTAGTCGCCACCTTGCCAAATGTCGATGTAGATACGACCAGTGTAGTTGCCTTTTGTAGACGTAAAGTTAAGGGTGTATGTTTGTGAGACGTTGGTGTTTGCTACATCGTATAAACCATAGACAGAACCCCAGTTTGCGTCTTCACGGTCAACCCATTGACTAGACCATGCTGCATTAGCTCCACGCACTGTATGTGTCTTAGTCACATCTGCATACTTACGAGTAGTTGCAGCAGAAGGCTCGATAACTGATTGCTTAATCGTCATGTTATTATCGAGCGTCAATGTGCGTGCTGATGAGTAAGAACCTAGGGTTGAAAGATAACCAGATGTAGCTGCTTCGTCTGAATGAACACCTTTAGCGGTATAGTTCCAGTTACCAACCCAACCAAGAGATGTGATTGATTTGTTTGATTGACTAATATCTGTAGTTCCAGAGAAATTAGCGCCGTAGTAGTCAGATCCTTGGTCTAAGCGCTTCACGTCTGTTTCTTCAGCGAATAAGCCATTGCTGTCTAGGTGACCAACAATGTAATACGTGCCGGTTGTTTCTCCTTTACTTGCGTCTTTAGCACCAAAGAACAAAACTTGCTTGGTTTTACCATTAGGCATAGTCATTGTTTTAATAACAGGACATTCTACAGGTGCATTATTAGCCCATGAGCGTCCCTTAAAGAATGTACCATTGCCAATCTTAGAAGCTCCACTCTTATCAGCCTTTGACCATGATACACCATCAGTAGAAGTGTAGACACCGATATTATCGCCTTCAGCAACATACATCATGAGTTTACCGTTCCATGTGAACACGTATGGATCACGGAAGTCAACACCGTTTAAAGAGTTGTTTGTCGTCATGATAGCTTTTCCGTTATTTAGCGGCTGAGTAAAAGTCTTTCCACCGTCAGTAGAAGCAACTGCCCAGATATTTTGTTTACCGTCGCTCTTTTTAAGACCAGAAAAATAAGCAACTTTTTGTCCTTTTGATGTGCCTTTGATGTTACCAGTTGACTCAATTACTGCACCAGTCCATGCCGACTTCCAGCCGTCCGTATTATCGCCACCTTTAGCTGCGATAGCTGATACTTGTTTTTCATAGGTCTTGAAGTCTTTAGTGAAACTGTGTTCCCAGTTTTGGCCTTGCTCACCAAAGACGTTTGAAGCACCATCAGCAGAACGCAAGTAGTAAATATCGTAACCGCCACGTGAACTGTTCCAAGAGATTGACTGCAAGTCGTTAGACCATCCGCTTGAAACTGACAAGTGCGAGTTAGACTTCAATCCGTTGTCTACTTGTGCTGCGTACACAGTAGATGTTCCAAAGACTGATTGTCCTGCAGGTGTTGAGAGGGCCATGCCAAGTGCTGCGCTGCTCATCAAAACTGTACCTAAGATAGCTTTTTTCGATTTACTAAAATCCATTAACTAAAACTCCTTGTTTCTAAAAAATATTGTTATGCTCCATCCTGATCCTAATATGAAAATACATGTGGAAACTTTCTGAAACACAAACTTATTTTATCCTTAAAAGGTATTCTTGGCTAGAGTATGGTAAGGTATCAAGCATTCTAAAGTAGCAGCATTCCTATTATGTTGGAGAGGAGAATAATTACAAAAAAAGTGCGTGATGTGGACTGGTCTCTAAATACGATAACAAAGGTTTTTTTGCAGTTTTGAGGTGATAATTTTAGCACTATAAGGCCTGGTCGTTCTTTACCATGACTGCCATGGTGTTTGCTAAAAAGGGCTAAGTTTGCTATACTATATCTAAGGTCAATTCAGAGACCATCGCTTAGCGAGAACATCAAGTGGCTCTGCAAGAATCTGCGGAAAGACGGCAAGGGTACTTGACCATGCACGGATGGTATCAGCTAATGAGGTTTGAGAACCATTCAAACTAGCATGGTACTGAAACAAAGTAAGATATAGTCTAATCTGGCTAGGGGTTTGAGAACCATTCAAACTAGCATGGTACTGAAACATTGGCGAAAACGGTATTTTAACTTGCTTTGTTTGAGAACCATTCAAACTAGCATGGTACTGAAACCATCTAATTTCTCAACAATAATCAAACGCTGTTTGAGAACCTTTCAAACTAGCATGGTACTGAAACGAAATCATTTTGATTGATGAAGCGCACCACGTTTGAGAACCATTCAAACTAGCATGGTACTGAAACTAAACCACACGGGGCTAACACCTTTTTCTTGTTTGAGAACCATTCAAACTAGCATGGTACTGAAACCTGTCAATAATCTTTCTTCTAACTAAAATTAGTTAGAGAACCAACTGAATATTGCAGTAGCAACAACACTAAGTTGCTTTTTTGTTGCCTCAAATTGCGAAAAATATAAAAAAGCGCTATAATTAAACCATAAATAAAGGGGGTGTAAATATATGGTTGTACTTATGGATAGAGATTATGATTTTAGGTTTGCAACGAATAAAGAAATGGTTGAAATAGCAAAAAGAGCTTCTAAAAATAATGGTATGAGTTTATCGAGAGCTTTGGATCTTTTTGTTAAACAAATAGCAATTACAGGTGAAGTCAATCTTTTAGATGAGAAAGAACTCGAACAGCAAAAATGGGCCAGAGAACTTCAGAAAGAGGTTCAATCTGGTATTGAAAGTATCGAGCAAGGAGAAGGAGTAACACTTAAAGAAGCGAGGGAACGCTTTGGACTCTAAGCTCTACGAAATTGTTATTGCTCCTAAAGTTTTAGAAAAAATATCAGAAATAGGTGATTATATCGCTGATAACTTTTCCGAGACTTTTGCTAAAAAACGTATAGCAGATATTTTTGACTCTTTTGAGACGTTGCAGATGTTTCCGCAGGTTGGTTTTGATGCTGATGAAAGAGTTGGTTTCAGAATAGACAATAAACATAAGATAAAAGGGGTAGTCATACTTGGCAAGTATATTGCCCTATACTCTATAGATGAGAAAAAATTCCTCGTTAATATTGTATATCTATTTTCAACTAAAGAGGATTACATGAATGCGTTAAAAAGAGAAAGGAAATGAATTTGAACGCCTGATAAATCACGGACTCTAGGATAGTTATATTTTTCTAAGAAAGTATTTACATATGTGTCATTGTATGATATACTGAATCAATTTCAATAAGGGGTATTTTATGATGACATACAAAAACATCATTATAGTGAACCACCCCTACCTACGCATACGCTAAGAGGTAGGGGTGGTTCACTACTACATTAATTATAGTTATTTCAATTTATAAAATACTTGTTCACAAGGAGGGAATCTAAGTGTCTTCAGTAACGCAACGTATTAAAAGTGTAAAGCAACCTTGGGGAGGATATATTCGTCCCAAAACATTCACCGTACAACAGTTCAATGATCATATTACTTTATACGAAAAAGAGAATGTGGCTCCATGTCTTATAGGATTGCTGGTTGATTATCTTACTCGTTTTATGAATGGATCTTCTCCAGAAGAAGCTTTTAAGATATCTATTCAAGGAGCTATTAATATTGGTGAGTATGGCTTAGCAAAGGCCTTTCTAAAGAGAATTAAAGGTCTAGATGATGGAACAATACGTTGTGCTCACAAACTTGTAGAGTATGATGTTTATTATCGTGTGGGAATGTCTTCGTTTTATAGTTCGGTTTATAGAACGATGCAGAAAAAAGATAGTCCTATTCTTACAGATGAAACGATTGAAAATATACGTACAATGGTAAAACGGTCTTTAACGTTTATTGAGAATTATGGACCAATTACCAAAGATGGTTTTACTTTGGATGGTGCTTATACTGATATTATTACTATCGGTGATGGAGACTTTTTAACCGAAAATACTGTATGGGACTTTAAAGTATCTAAACATGACCCCAACAAAGATCATACACTTCAGTTGTTGATTTATTACATAATGGGAAAAAAGTCTAATAATCCTGAATTCAAGACTGTTCGTAATTTAGGAATTTTTAATCCGAGACTTAATAAGGTTTATTTATTAGCTATTAGTGATGTGCCTACTGAGGTTATTGCAGAGGTCTCTGAAGAAATTATTGGTTACAAGTAATATTTTTTGGAACTATATATTAGTTTATGCTAATTACAATATTTAGTATCTTCAACAATACGATAAAGGCGACTTCCAAGTGAAGTCGTCCTTTGTGTTCCTAAAAAATTTAGTCGCACATTATTACTGAATTAAGAGTTATTTAAAGACAATTGTGTTAATTAGCCTAGATTATCTTTACTAGTTACTATAAACTATTTTTTTGTTTTTTATCAAAGGTATCTGTAATCTGTCTAAGCTATAGATACTAGAAAAAAGAAGAAATTCTTATTCCAGAAAAAGAAAAATTTGAAAACTTTTCTATCACTCTATACAATTATCTTTACCGACAAATCTGAGGAGGTAAAAAAGAGTGAGCTTTTTTGAGGAAAGTAAGCTAAGGGAGTTATTAGCAAGACATAATGCGAAGAGTTTTGAAGAATATATTCAGAACTATGACGAGAGTATGATACCAGTTATGAAAGCGCAAGGTTATCAATGTATTCATGCGATAGAGCGAACAGTAGCTTTTACGTTTGGGGAATATACTTTTCGGATGCGTCGCTGGAAGAAAGGGAAAAATTGGGTAGTTCCCGTTGATGAGATGTTAGGGCTTCAGAAAAATGTCCGTTTTTCTTGGGAATTTATGTACCAAGTTGCTAATTCATTCAATACATTCTCATAACTCGCTAACCTATGGTGGTCTATCCAAAATCAAATTTTGAGGTTAAAATATGGATGTGTATTAGTGACTTAGAAAGGATTACATTTATGAACGAAGAACAACAAGATGGAGTGCAGAACTCTTGGGGAATGCCACGAGGACTCTACGAGGAAATTAAGTATTATGGCTTTCCTGTATTGAGAGCAGGGGTTGTAGCAGGGGCATTTATATTTGGATTACAAATGAACGGACGTATCTTTCCTCCTGAGCAACAACTTCAATTTCTTATCTTTTTGATCTTAATTACCGCTCTTGCTTTTTATCTTATTCTTCCTACTACCGCAGGTGGAACAAATTTCAATGCTATTCTATACTTCCACATGAAACGAAAGAAGCGCTATTATTCTATTGACAGGAACGCTTATCCAGACGCAAATGTGACAGTAAAACGCAAACGCCGCTTTAGGAGATAATAATGACAGAAGATAAGAAACAATTACAACCACAAACACCTAGACCTAAAACGAAGAAAACTAATCATAGTTTTGGCCAAGGGCAGGAGCAGAATGAATTACGTCAAGAAAAGCCCTTTGCTAATATTAAGCGTCCAAAACAGGGAAAAGCAAACAAGCAAGTTCAAAAGGGAAACTCGAGTACTAGTAAGACGCCATATCTTGAACGATTTACAACGAACCTTACAGAAAAAGTACGCTCAAAGATTGATAAGTTTGAAGCGTATGGACGTGATGAAGAAATTGACGAAATAATCGTATCACTCTTACGTCAAAACAAAAACTCTCCAGCATTGGTCGGTGAAGCAGGTGTAGGGAAAACGGCTATTGTCGAGGGGTTTTGTGCAAGGTGTATTAGAGGGCAAGTGCCTAAAGAGTTTAGAAATATCACTGTACGCTCATTAGAGCTTAGTGCGATAAAAGCTGTTACTTTAAATGAAAAAGGCGAAAAAGAGGACATCATCGCTAAAATCAATAAAATTGTAGCTGAACTTATAAAATACAAATCAGAATATATCCTTTTTATTGACGAGGTGCACACTATTATGGGAACTGGAGCAGGTGATGGTGCTACACTAGACGTGGCAAATGCATTAAAACAGGCACTGGCACGTGGTGAGATTTTCCTTATTTCAGCAACGACACCAAAAGAGTTTACCTTTATTGAAAAAGATGAAGCTATGGAACGTCGCTTACAGCCAATCAGAGTGGAAGAACCAAATCGTGATGAAGCTCTTTACATTATGAAAAAGTTAAAACCAAGGTACGAGAATGTGCACGGAGTCATCATCACAGACGAAGCTCTGGCAGCAACTGTTGATCTATCTATCCGTTACATGGCAGATAAACAGCTACCAGATAAGGCAATCGACCTAATCGATGAAGCTACATCACGTGCTTATGTTTCAGGTGATGATACCATTGGTTTAGTAGATATTGCAAAAATTGTCAGTCGAAAAAAACATATTCCTTTGGAGTCTATTGTTCGCATTTCCGAAGGTGATAGAAAATCAATCGAGGATGAAATTGGCAAGGTGGTAAAAGGACAACCGCACGCTATTCACTCCATATGTGCAGTAGTCTACAAGGGGCTTGTTGGAATGCAGAATAGAAACCGCCCAATCGGAAGTGGTATGCTGCTGGGTACGACTGGTGTAGGTAAGACCGAATTAGCTAAACAACTAGCTATCCAACTATTTGGTACAGCAGATAGTATGATCCGTATAGATTGTACAGAATATCAAAATAAAGAAAGCGTCTATCAGTTAATTGGTAATCCAACAACTGGTGAAAAGGGTTATTTGACCGAAAAAGTTAAACTTAACCCTTACTCTCTTCTTCTTTTCGATGAAATTGAAAAGGCACACCCAGATGTTCACAACCTTCTTTTACAAGTGCTGGATGACGGTCATTTAACTAATGTGGACGGACGTACTATCGACTTTTCAAACACAGTTGTTATTGCTACATCTAACGCAGGGCATAAAACAATCCAAAATAAGTATCACATCTCTGGCGACTTTTCTAAATTGGATCAGCAGTCTCTCAAGACTTTTATGGCGAATATTGAACGTGATCTAAAGACCATCTTTCGACCAGAATTCATCAATCGCTGGGGTTTTCTATCAGTTATGAATATGTTAACGGAAAATATTATCAAAGAGATTATCGAAAATAAAATGGAAAGCCTTGAGAAGAGATGGGAAAAGGAACTTAATCTTTCCGTACAATACCTTGATGAAAATGGCAATGATAATCGGAAAGTCTTTTATGAATACCTCAAAAACATCGGTACAAATGAAAAAAATGGTGCACGTCCATTAGAAAGAGCTATTGATGACAACCTAACTAATGTTATCTCACGTCAAATGTACTTTCTGCCAGGAACACATACAGACCATTACACAGCCACTGTAGTGCTAAGAGGTAAACCGCCACTAGCACATAGAAACAGCAATAATGAAGTAACTGTAGTTGATAGAAGGTACTTGGATATTAGTGTGGTTAAAGATACAGTAAATCAACATGAAAGAGCATAACAAAAGCGCTTGAGGGCGTTTTTTGTTTTGACGTTACGTTCACCTATATGGGGATACCCTATGGTACTCTAGTCAAAATCTAGATTTCAGATATAATGAAGGTATCTTAGATATAAGGAGTTTTCTAATGACAAAGAAATCTTTTTCTTCACTTAAAGCTGGCACAAAAGCTAAGCTAGCTTCAGCAGCAGCGCTTGCTTCTACAGCATTAGCAACATCACCTGTTTTTGCTGATGGAGACCCATTCCAGTCAGGTCAAAGCGCTGCACAGTCGGTTACAGAAAAGTTAACAAATTTCGCACCTTATGTTTTTGTTCTTTGTATGGTAATCATTGGTCTTATGTTCGTCTTTGGTGATCTAGGTAAACGCAAAGCGATGGGCTGGTTACCGATGGTTATTATCGGTATTGCAGTTGTATCTGGGGCTGCCTCGTTTGTAACCTTCGTTCAAGGATTATTTAATTAGAGGTGGACTATGGCAGATAATACCTTTGGTTTCAAAGGGAGCAGAGGGGTTTCGATTTCAGACCCCTTGTTTATTTATGTACAGTGGGAAGAACGTGCCAATCCTAAAACAAATCCACGTCTAGATGAGATTATTACTGATTTAGATACTGAATACTTTGCTAACAACCCTAAAATAAACATCAGAAATTCTTTGCCATTTCTGACATTTAGACAAACCGAAATGCTCTTTAAGGCAATTAAACAGAATTTTGATTACTTTGGCTTAGAGGGTGTCGCACTATGTCGACAAGTCAATAGCAGAGGTAAACTAACAGGTAAAGTCTCGTTAGACGATAGTCCGATGATTGTGCCGTTTGGAATCACTCAAGAATACGATAATATTGTACTCCCAATTATTGAAGCAACTTTTAAAGATGAACGTTTTCAAGCATATTCATATGAATATCTGGCTAAATACTTTTGTAGTGGCGAGTATAATCTCATGGATAGTTATGGCGCAAGCCTTGGTTTATCAAGGACTGAGTATCCACTTTTTCCACGCAAAGGCGAAATAGAAGGTGCTCTCGATAGACCAGAAGAAGTACCTTCTAAGAAGAAACAGACTGCCATAACAAGAGGAGAAAGTAAAAACGTGGATAAAACCAGTTACTATGATGACTATGAAGAACCGGTTAAACACGATAAGCTACACACAGTTTTGATTGGTGTCATAGGTGTATTGGCGTTTTCCAGCTTATGCTATGGATTTATAGCAAATAATAAGATAAAGCAGCAAGAAACTAAGCTAGAATATCTTTACAATGAATTGAAGTCAACTAATAAGCTACAGGAAAACGAACATAAGATAGACAGTTTTGGACGATATTTCTTAGCACAGTATTACTCTGGCAATAAAGATAATATCAAACCTTTCTTATCTTCTGGGGATGTCAAATACACACAACCAGAAGCGAAGAACATTACTTCACTACTTGTCTATGATGTTTCTGTAGATGGTAATGTTTATACTATCTCTTATATTGTTGGATTCAAAGAAGCAGACGGCTCAACGACAACTCAAAAAATCTCTTTCAATTGTAAGAAGAGTAAGACCTCTGAATGGGGCTGGGTAGTTGTATCAGAACCTTTATCAAGCGCCTTTGGTACATCCCAATCAAAGGGCGAGTAAAGGAGGGATGACGCATGTCTGAATACCAGAATAGGTTTTGGGACTCGCTTCAGCAGATGACTGATGAGCTTGGCGACAGTCATCTTGGCCCTAAAGCTACCTTTGATACAAACAGTAAAGAAGCGGAAATAGTCGCTTCATTCTTAAGGCAATGGAGTGTCTATCTACACGCTATCCCAAGTTTTGTTGTTTGGATGCTTAATATTCCTGGGTGGGTAACAAAGCAGATTTACGGTCTGTCAACTTCAGTTGAGTTACTTTTTTCTAAGGTATTTGCTCTATTTGGTTTATTTGATAATCTGGGCAATCAATCCACGGTTGTTGGACAGGTTTATCATGGACTGCAGCTAGTAGGTTCGGCTGTATTCGTTGCTTTTCTTATCGCACGAGTTTTGATGAGCTTGTTCTCAACTCCCTTTAAATATAAGGAAGCCTTCAATCACATTATCCTAGTAACAGCAGCAGTAGCTTTCTTACCTACAGCTATGACATCTTTTGGAAGTGTGATTGCAAATAGTTCCTTGAGTTTAATAGGACAGGAGAAGAAGGCTCAGCAAGAAGAACAGCTATCGCACATAAGGGCTTCTGGTGCAGTTGCTACCGAGTCCACACCAACTGAAACAAAGAAGAACGACTCGCTTTCCGTCCAGCCACTGCAAGATAATATAACAGACTTATGGCAGCTTGCCAAGAACAAGTTCGATGTTAATAAGCTTGGAAGGTTTGATGGTGATAACGGTTATATAAACCGAAGTCAACTCGGAGAAGGTGTTAAACTGAACAAAATATCTGACGATAACGTACATAGTATCGACTTTTCAGATAACTACGGAGCAAATAACAAAGAGTTGATTGATTATTTTGACAAACAAGCAAAAGACAACAATTTCTATACTGGTTTACCAACCATCTTCCATACGGTATTAAAGAGTTACGAATATGACTCTGACGGTGAGCCTAGTCTCGTTGAGGTTACAGGGTATAAATACCATTCTATCTTGAAAGCAGGTAATGTTCTTATTCCTGTCTATCCAAGATATCGTGTAGAATGGATAACGTTGTGGGTAGAACAGATTATGTTGTTATTATTGCTTATTGGTTTGCTTTTTAGTACGATAAGGTCGATTTTTAATGTACTTTTATCCGCAATGGTAGCTCCAATTGTAGGCTACACTTCGGTTGAAGATAGTTCCAAGTTTTTGGATTTATTAAGGCAAATCTTTTCTGGGATTGCTGGTATCTTCTTTGAGGTTATCATAGTTAAGTATGCCATGTGGTTTCTCTCATCCGCACCAACTGCAACGACAGACGCTGTAGGTTCATTCACAAGTGGTCTATCAAGCTTTGAGACAGCCATTGCCCACATTGCACTATATGTAGCAACCTATGTAGCAGCCACTATGGGTAGTCGAGCTATTGAAAACTGGTTAGGGGTTTCTACTGGTGCTAAGAGTGGTTTGATGATGGCAGCAGGGGCAGGTGTTGCAGCTTATAAAGGACCTCAGATGGCTGGTAGACTCGCCACAGGAACTGTTAACGCTGTTGCTGGACGTAAAATGCCAGGAGGTCAGCGAACCGGAGGTCTAGTCCGTGGTATCAATAACATGGCACGTGGAGCTAAAAACTTTGGTGGTAAAGCAGCTAGTGCTACTGCACGTGGAGCTAAAGGAGCGTTTAACGGTGTTACGAAATCGGCTGGAGCTGTCAGCGGATTTAAAGATGCAGCTAAACAAAATGGCTACGGTAATGCAATTAAAAACAACCTAGGAAATGCAGCTAATAAGGGTATAGTTCAACCCCTTAATAAAGCTGGTGATGCTGTCAAGACAGGATATGATAAAGCAAAAACGGCTGTAAAAAATGTAGATAATGCTGCAACACAAAACTTCCAACAAGGTAGTCAAGCAGGATTTAAGTCATCAACAGAAAACAATTTAACAGGTGGAATTGATTATCAAGGTCAACACTATGATAATGGGTACGATCCAAGACCAGATTTTATGACTGGAGGAGCCCAAACATCGCCAGCCTCAAACAACGGTAATACTGGAGTTAGCAATAAACCTTCATCTGACGTTGGAGCGAGCGGAGGAAGTAAGCAACAAATAAGACCGGTACAACAAGTTTCACAACAACAGAGCCAACAGAAAACACCAAATAGTGTAAGACAACAAAGTCAAGCACCTAGTGCAGCAAGACAGCAACCACAACCAAAACAGGCGTCTACAGCAAGTCAAACTCCAAAATCAACACCTCAGACACAACAACCGCAAGTGAAAGAGGATAAGTTGAATAGAATTGGTTCTAAACAAAACGAAACTGAACTGTAATTACCATTATGATAAGAAAAAAGACTTAGTTTAAAAAAAACTAGGTCTTTTTTAGAATATATGCAAAAGTCTAAGAAGTAGCATTGGAGTCAACTACCCGTCACTAAAGTGACGGGCTTGTAGTAACTAATCTAGTACAAACGTTTTACCAACTCCTAGACACAACGTTACCACATCGGGGCAGGTTGACAAGAAACTATTGTTTCAGCTACCCAACAGTAAACCATGTGAGGCTCACTGATTTATTTCATGTTTTTCAAAACGTGGTTTCTCAACGCCACTATTATACAAAGTTCCTAAGAACTGAATGTTCATACTTGCCACACGGTCATCATTGGTTCTAAAAGAACACCGTTTACAACAAAATTCATGATTTGTTCTATTACGATTGTCTTTATCAATGTGACCACATTTTGGACAACGTTGACTTGTGTAATGTGCATCCGATTTAACAACAATGGAACCGTTCGCTATAGCTTTATAAGCCAATTTTTGTTCCAAGTCGTAAAAAGCCCAGGAATGATGTTCATAACGGTTTTCTTTCTTACGCTTGGAAACAGTATCAAAGGTGACATTAGTTAAATCCTCTAGCATAAACAAAGTTCCTGAACCATAGGTGTCAACGAGTGTCTTAGAAATACGATGATTAACATCGTTCATCCAACGGGATTCTCGTTGATTAATAGCGTTAAGTCTTCGTTTAGCGGACTTTGTACCTTTAGATTGCAACTCTTTACGTAACCGTGCATAATTACGGCGTTTGTGACCAATTTGCTTACCAGAGTAAAACGTAGTTTTACCCTTATTGTCATAAGTGGTCACCAATTGTCTTAAACCACGGTCAATACCAACAACGTTTCTGATTTCAGGTTCTTGGTCGTTTAATTCCTTGGTTACTGCGATATGCATAAACCAGTGTTTACCTGATTTAAGAATCTTGGCAGTACCTAGTGTCCATGAACCGTCAAAATATTGTTCAAAACCGTTGTAAATCGGTTTAACAATCACACGTCCATGAATGGTGTTCAAAGATACCTTACCGTTTTTGGTATAGGAATAATCACGATTGCGTACTAAATCTAGTTGCGGACGACTGAAAGCAATTGGTTTCCAAAGAAAGTCTAAATCTTTGTTAATGTAGTTTCTAACTTCATTCCCATGATTATCTTTCTTGTAACCGTCCCAGACACGTTGTTTACGCAATTGAGTTTGTACAGTTTTGTACCGTGCCACAACGGTTCGTATACAGGATTGAGCCATTTGTGATTTAAGTCCAAATTGTTCACGTAAATCACTGTAAACAAATTTGTTTAATGCTGTAGCATTTAACTGAAAACCGTGATTGAAAATGTAGTCTGAAACAAAGTTACAACCTTGTCGATACGCTTCTTGCGATTCGACCATTTTCATAATATCGTTCTGATTATCAAACACAATACGTGCTTTAATCACTCGATTCAAATCCATATCCAACTCCTTTCTATTGAATTATTTTCATGACTTAATTATACCATATTATAGTCATGAATTTAATAGAAAAGTTGTTACAATATCAAAAAAAGGAGGACAACCGTTTCCTCCCCTCACTAAAGTAAGGGGTCTCGACGGTTAAATCATATGAAATGGGTGGTCGAAATAATAATTGCTAATATTCGTTAAAATGCTCATATAGAAAAATTAAAAACTCTGTAGAATACTATTTTTTAATGCTTACGGTCAAAAAAACTAAATAGCAATAGTGGGATGAATAGAGGACTTAGTAGCATAAGAAGTCCAATGGCAAGACCAGCTTGGAAAATAGAGTCAAAAGCCGAGCCGATAGAACTTCCTACTCTATCAACAACAATAAATACTTTATTAGTAATGCCATAAAGGGAAAATAGCAGTATCGATGTAGTAAGAAGTAATCCAAGTTTTTTTACAATACTAAAGTATGGCGTTAGATAGTGAGGAGAATTGATACGCTTATAGTCACCTTTTGGAGTGATAGAATTACCATATCCTGCAAAACCGAAGATTGTTAGTGCACCAATGATAAGATCCGTCCCTTTATTATCCCATTTCTGGATAGTATTTACGAAAAATAGGGCGAAAATCTGAATACAAAGTAAAATACCTAGTAATTGAAAAGGGTGCTCAAAGTAGTATTGAGCGATATTTGTCAAAAAGTTCATAACCTAATCCTCTTTCTATAATCTATGCTAAGTAATTTCTTATACCTATTATATCATTGAAACCCTAGACCACCAAACCAACTGGCAGTCTACAGCAATTTTTTGCTAACAAAATGTGTGTGAGTATAGGTATAAAAAAAACAACCCTCATGGTTGTTGCTTTAATACTTATATGGTTCTCAAACGCCAAGTTGTCAATTTTTCAGCGATTTGATGTTTCAGTACCATGCTAAGTTGAATGGTTCTCAAACACAATAATCGTCTCGTTTACTTTCCTATTTCGTTTCAGTACCATGCTAAGTTGAATGGTTCTCAAACACTAAATACTTTTTTTCAAGAGTTACGATAGTTTCAGTACCATGCTAAGTTGAATGGTTCTCAAACTTTTGAAATGGTGTTATCATCAGCATAATCGTTTCAGTACCATGCTAAGTTGAATGGTTCTCAAACTCACCTCTGATAACCTTGATATGCGCCATTGTTTCAGTACCATGCTAGTTTGAATGGTTCTCAAACAAAAAGTAGAGAAAATCTACACCCAACTTTGTTTCAGTACCATGCTAGTTTGAATGGTTCTCAAACCTCATTAGCTGATACCATCTGTGCATGGTCAAGTACCCTTGCCGTCTTTCCGCAGATTCTGGCAGAGCCACTTGAAGTTCTCGCTAAGCGATGGTCTCTGAATTGACCTTGTTTATAGTATAGCAGAACAAACTCCATTTAGCAATTCACGTGGGTAATGAGTTGCCTTTTGGTTTAAAAATGGTATAATGAAGATAGAAAAAGAGTTGAGCTGGAACTCAACTCCATGTAGAACCGTTTAAGACGGTGACTCAGAGTTTTCATATTTTTAATCAAAAATAATCGTCCTCGTGTCAAAGTAAGACGGTTATTTTTTTGTCAATTTGATAAGTTCAAGTAAGAGCTTAACGAGTGAAAGCACAAAATTGCCTGCCACAAACAAAAGCGTCAATACCTCAAACGTTGACAATTATGTCTCCTCCTTTCCGTCAGATTTTGATGAAATGCACATAGGCATCACCTCACTTTCAGAAAACAAGAGCCACCGTCTTAACTTTTCTACAGAGTCTATTATATCATACTCCCAATTAGAAAACACCTTACTATTTCCAGTGAGGTGTTTTTCTACATTTAACCCTAACTAAGGTAAATAGAAAAAGGTGGGGAAGATAGAAAAACGCCAGTGAACTGATTACTTGAGAGAAAACATCATTACTAACCAGAGCTACCAAACACTTTTAAACTAATGGCTTCTGGATACCCTATGGTCATCTAGTCAAACCACGTATTTCAGATATAATGGAAATAACTAATCTAAGGAAACGAGGAGATTACATTGGCTTTAAGAAAAAAGAAAACAAACAGTGTAGCCCCACTGAAAGCTAATAAAAAAGCAGCGAAAAAGGAGAAGCAAGCGAAGAGAACACAAACACAAGAAGCCCCTAAGCAAGCAAATCTAACACTTATCCAAAATACAGCAGATTTCAAATATAAATATGACGCTGATTGGGAAAACAAAGAGTTTTTGGATATTGTCAAGATAGTGGCTCCCAAAGCTATTCTATATGGTGTTCAAAACAATCCTATTGCTCTAGCAAATGGCTATTCTGGCTATCTTCAAATAATGGAAGTGTACGGAAAAGATATAGCAGCGTTATCTGATAATGAACGAGATGGCGCTATTTTATCCTTTACACAATGGCTATCTGGAACACCTTTTGATACTCAAATTCAGTCTACGACCTTGCCAACAAACACACGGATACAGATTGAAGAGTTAGTCCGTATCCAAGAGCAGGTACGCTATGACTTATTAGATCCAGACTTAACAGACAAAGAACGCTGGCAGCTTAATCAACGAGCAGATATTCTAGCAACACATATTCTCCAGTTAGAAGTAGTTGCAGCCGTACAGTACAACACAGAGTTCTTTATTTGGATTTTCGGTGACACATTAGAAGAGTTAGAAAGCTATACACGACTTGCTAGTTCCGTGTCATACGGCTTTAGACCACATGTTGTAAGTGTAAGTAAGAAAGACCAAATCTTGAAGCAGTATTACAACTACAACGAAAGTGTGTAAGGTATAAGGAGAAAAGGAAATTATGTTTTTATCAAAGCGAAAAGTCAATACCTATTTACGGCATGGTTATGACTTAAACTTTATTAGTCGTATCCAACCGCAAGGAAACGTCAATTTTAAAGAAAACGATGCTTATTGGAAGCAGGGGGATGGCTATCATCAAGTGCTGCATATCCCTCATGATAAGTTTCCAGAATCTGGTCTACCAGACAACTGGCTACAAGAATTAGCCCTTGTTAACGGTGTTAATACCTTTATTGCTATCGAGCATGCTTCAAACGAGGAATTAAGTGAGCGTACAGCTAATGCCATTTCAAACATGCTGACGACTGAAAACCGTAAAGCAACAGAAGATATTGATGACCAAGGGCGTATCCAATCGCTTATCAAGTTTCGTGCTCAAATGGGTAACAACATCCCATCTAAGTTGATTTCAGTCACATTCTTTATTAGCGGTGACTCTGAAAAAGAACTAAGAGAAAACGCACGGAACCTCAAATCACGTTTATCACAATTTCACCTGTCATCAAATGACGGTATGCAGGACGTTGAGTTTAACTCTGCCTTTGTTCCAGCCAGTCGTAAAATGGCGCTACCTACAAGACGACGAGGGCAAGCTGTTTCGGTTATTGACCTCGGTGCTGGTTATCCATTTAACCATACAACGCTTATGGATGACCACGGTGTTTATGTTGGTCAAACTCGAACAGGAGGAGCTGTAATCTTTGACCTCTTGCAAGAAGATGATATGCGAGGAACACCTAGTCTCTTAATTGCAGGTCAAGACCGTACGGATAAAGAGAAGTTTTTAGGCAAACAGTTAGACGCTCTTTTTGCCAAAGGACATCAACTTTATAATATTGACCTAAGCGGAGTTTTAGCTGATCTTACAGCAACTCAAGGTGGTATTCGTGTTCCAATGTACGGTAGTGAAAACAATGGACAAAATCAGCTCAATATCATGCAGGTCATTGCAACTCAAACGTTGGATAATGGAGAAGATGACGATCAAATCGAGTCTTTCCGAGCGCAGCGTAAGAAGTTACAAGCCTTTGCTCAAATTAAAGACCCATCACTTAGCAATTCTGACCTAAATAATCTAAACAGTGCAGTATCTGAATTATATGAAGATTTAGGACTTTGGCATGTTAATGCTGAAAACCTTCCTCAGGAGGAGCTACACGTTACTGATGTAGTTCCGGAGGATTATCCTGTTTTAGGTCAACTCGTTGAAAAACTCATCTCACTTCAAGATGAAAACGATGTTGCTAATAAGAGAGATAAGGCAGACAGCTACGGACGTTTAAAAGACGCCTTTCAGTCTATCCTTGACGATTATCGGTTCTTAGATACGCACTCCAATTTTGAGGACTTTTCACGTGAGACGATTACAACTTTTGACCTATCTGGAATTCAAGATGAAGTACTCCTTAATATTCAATTATATCAAGTGCTAAGTCTCATTTTCTCTTATGCAGTTAATAACGGTAAGCGCAACACTCGTATTTTTAAAGAGGGAACAAATCTCTCTAAGGATCAGATGAAGCACACCGTCATTACTATTACAGGGGCTGAAAAAATCTTTAACCCTCACAACCCTAAATCACTGGAGTTCCTAGCCAATACTATTCAAAACATCACAAAGAACTATGCAGCCATTATCTTAGAGGTTTCTAACCTTGACGGTATCTTGCTTACCAACAGCATGCAGTCAGCTGACGACTATACTATCGCTACACGTCAAGTCTTTGGTAGTCTACGTTATCGCTTGTTTGCACGTGTACAAGATAATACCGTTGGCTTATTGGCTAACTCTTTTGATGGTGAATTTACACCATCTGAGTTAAATGGATTGAAGTATCTTCGACAAGGGCAATTCTTCTTGAATATTGCAGGAGTTAAAAACTTACTCTTTAATCAACAGTTGTCTGATTACAACGACGTCGATGGTTGGGGTATGCGTTATTCAGAGGAAGAACGTTATCAAATGTTACGTTAGAAGAGGAGCGGCAGCATGACTTTATTACTAAATTTGTCCTACACGCTGACAACCTTTTTCTACAGCGTTAAAAATCTGAAATACTTTAGATTGATAAGTCTTTTTCTGACTCTCTTTCTTAGTCTAGTAGGTATTCTCTCTATTGGTTTAAACTATGTCTATCTTAACGCCATGTATGGTAAGGTTTATATGATTTTAGCTTTTATTCCTTATCTCATCTTTGGGGTACTAGCTTGTGTCTTTCAAGCAGTCAAAGGACACAAAGACCGTATCCCTTTGATTTTGGCGATGGTATTTATCCCCTCAACCTTTTTAACTCAAGAAGGTGTGGGAGGAAGTCTATTTCTAGGGATGGCATACTTTGTGAACTATTTGGAACGTAGTCACAGAGAAGAAGTTGTGAAAATGGTCTCTCTTTTTTCTGAAAGTTACTCACCACTATACAAAGAGCGCTATGAAAATAGGACATCCTATAAAGAGTTTCAAAAGGCTTATCGTCTTTTACAGTTTATTGACCCAAAGGATTTTACACTATTAGATGAGAAGATTATCGGTCACAGAGACTTTAAAAATGGCTTTAGAGACAAACGTATTGTTCGGCAATTTGCTATTAAGGGAGTTATCGGTAAGACTACTGTTACCGATTACTTGCTGACAAAACCACTGCGTCTATCACGATTAGGAAGGAAAGTTATTTAGGATATGGTTAAATACCGCTTTAAAAGAACCTCTAAAGAGGAAGAGCCAGCTAATAAACGCAACCCTTATCTAGTGGATGATGACTATTACCAAGATGTTGTCGATACAATATCGGAAACTGACTATACCGAAAGTGCATATAGCTATTCTGATGATCCTGATGAGTACAGTGCATACTATGATGATCCTAGAGACAATCGTATTCAAGAAAATCAAAACGAATATCCGCAGCGTCCCGGTATGATAGCTAGAGCAAGGAATGCTTATCAAAATAAGGTTAATGACATAAAAGATTATTACAACGACCAAGTAGAGTACCAGAAATCCTACTATGAGGACAGTAATGCTCGCTGGATACAAAAACAACAAGCGAAGCGTGATAGTGAATTCATGCAAAAGCTAATCATATCTTTTACTGTCTTGGCTATTATATCTTTCATCATCTTCCTTCTAACAAGGCTCTAAGGAGGTGGCTATTTGAGTAATAGAATTGGTGACAGAGTTAAAAATAAAGTAGCCCAAAAAGTTACAAAAACACTAATTTTTGGTAAACTTGGAGCGCTCTTGGCAGCTCTTGGTGTTCTTCTCGTTCTTGTCGTTACTGTTATTGTAATCATCACTGGAGCAACAGCCAGCGGTGGTGGAGCAGTAGCAAGCTGTGACCCTAATAATGAAAGTGTTAACGAAGATGGTTCTACAGTTAGTACATCAGCAGGTGGAACAAACTCTGCATTCTCATCTGTTGAAGCTTTTGTCAAAGAACATCAAGACGCTTATATAGAAGCATGGGGTGCTGGAGGTTTCTTGCCTTCAGCGTCAATTACGCAAACGATGGCAGAAACCTCCTTTTCTATGAGTGTACCGTCTTTTGCAAGTGCACACAATATGGGTGGTGTCAAGTGGACATCAACAGCCGACTATCAAAAAACCATCGGTCTTTATGGTGATGGTTCTGTTAGCGGTAATGGTGCAGGAACAACAGTAGGTGACAACACAGGTGGTGGTTATACATGGTTTAGCAGTTTTGATGCTGGTATCGTCGGTAAAGCAGAGTTCATGGCTAACCAATCTCTTTACACAGGGGCGATTAACAACACCGATGGTATTTCAACATTAACAGCTATTGCAAATGGTGGTTGGGCAACTGACCCCAGCTATTTATCAAAGTTAACGTCTCTCTACAATTCTCTAGGTCAGAATTATAAATGGCTTGATGAAAAGGCGATTGAGAAGTATGGGACTTCTCCAGTAGATAAATCAAATAAATCAAGTTCCAAAGGAAGTAACTCCGATAGCGATGATGACGATAGCGCAGAAACCAGCAAAGTAAACATTGATGGGGCTATTTCATGGTTTGAGGAACGTAAAGGAAAAGTCCATTATTCCATGCAGGCACGCACAGGCCCAGACTCTTATGACTGTTCATCTTCTATCTATTACGCTTTAACAAGCAATGGTGCAGATAAAGCAGCAGGCGACTATGCAGTCTCAACCGAAACAGAACACGACTGGTTATTAGCAAATGGTTATCAGAAGGTCTATGAAGGTAGTTGGAGTTCTGACGGTGAGATGAAAGATCTCCAACGTGGAGACATCTTCATATGGGGAGAACGAGGGGCCTCAAGTGGGGCTAATGGGCATACCGGAATGTTCATGTCCTCAAAAGAAATCATTCACAGTTCCTACGGAAACGATGGGATTGCCACTAACATTTACGACAGTTACAAGCATGCCGTTGGTGACCACGGTACAGTTTATATCTATCGTGCGACTGGTAGCAACTACTCTGATAGTGAGAACGCCTGTGATGATGACGACGATGACTCTGGTAGTGGTAACGCAGCAGATGGTACTGGTTCAGTTCCTGGTGATGCAACAGCTTGGGGTTACAAACCAGAAGATTTGCCAAATAGTTTGAAGCAATACATCATTGATCCAGCAGCAAATGGTTTAACCTACGCTGGTAATCAAGGATGGGTTGAGCATTCTGGTCAATGTGTTGACTTAACTGAGTCACTTGGAAATCAAATCTGGGGCTTCTCTGGAATTGTTCAGGGGGCTGGTTTCCAACAAGCAGCAGCATGGGCAGTTGAGCGTTTCCACAATAACGTTAAGAATACTCCAAAACGTGGTGCAATCTTCTCTACTAACCAAGCTAATAATCACACAGGCATTGTTTCTCATGTCTTTGAGGATGGTTCTATTCTTGTTGTTGAACAGAACACTCCTTTATCAGGAATTTATTACTTCCACAAACCTAACACATGGAACTTCCGTGTTGTCAGTCCAGATACGCAAAAAGAACAAGGTTTTGTCTATGCTTACCCTAACGACAAAGAACCAACTATTAAATAACATAAAGCAGCTCTTTTTCTACCATATGTCAAGCCCTGTAAGGAGTCACATTGTAAAAAGTTTATTCTGTTTGTCAACTGTAGTGGGTTGATGAAAAGCTAAGTGCGAGAGAGAACGATTTTTGTTCTCTCTCTTTTTGTGTTCAAAGCGATGAGATTTTTCGTTCTAAAGTTGCCTTCTTTTGAATTAGTGAAGCAATGGAAAAGAAGCAATAGAACAGACTGCTGATATCGTTAAGAGGGAGAAAATTCTTGGGTAATACATGTAAGTGACTTATACTCTTGAAAAGAATTATATAAAGTTATATAATAATATCATAGTTATATAAGGTTACATAAGACGAGGTGCTATATATGAAAAATCCATTTACACTAGGCTTTGGGAAAAAACCCCACACTTTCATTTCACGTGCTACAGATATTCAACAAATAATTGAAGATTTTGATTCAGAATCTCCTGCTACACAATCCTATTTGATCACAGGTGTACGAGGAGCGGGAAAGACGGTCACCATGACTGCTGTTGCCAGTACATTAGAAGAAGACAAATGGATTGTCATAAATTTAAATCCAAATCGACCTTTATTAGAAAGCTTAGTAGCAAAGCTATATGACATTCCTGAACTAAATAGTTTATTTATTAAAGCTAAATTCAACTTGTCTTTATTTGGAATAGGAGGTAGCTTTGAGAATGTACCACCTGTTAATGATATTGAAGTAGCCTTAGAAAAGATGCTCGCCCAAGTACATGCTATAGGAAAGAAGGTACTTGTAACAATAGATGAAGTTACCAAGAATGACACGATAAGGACGTTTACAAGTAGCTTTCAATTATTGATTAGGCAAGAATATCCCATTTTCTTGTTAATGACTGGTCTATATGAGAATATCTATGAGTTACAAAACGATGATACCCTAACCTTTTTGTATCGCTCGCCACGTATTGACCTTGCACCGTTAAATAAGGTTTCGATTAAGCAACGGTATCAAGAAATATTTCAGATTTCAAGTGACAAAGCAAATGAATTGGCCGAAATGACTTCTGGGTACTCATTTGCTTTTCAAGTCCTAGGATACCTTTGCTGGAAACAGCCTAATTATTTGACGAACCAAGAACAGCTACTTATAGCATATGATGAATATCTTCAGTCATATGTTTACCAAAAAATTTGGTCTGAGTTATCGGAAAAAGATAAAATAGTGATGTTAGCTATATCTAGAAAACGTAAGATAAAAAATAAAGATCTAAGGGAGGAACTAGGTTTTAGCTCAAGTCTAATGTCAATTTATAGGGATCGATTAAAACGTAAAGGGTTAATTGATACTTCTGAGTATGGCGTCCTTTCAATTATTTTACCAAGATTAGATCATTATATTTTGGAATATGAGAATTTTATAAACTAGCCGAGAACACTCTTGACTTCAGTCATGAGATGAATCGGCTTCAGTTGTTGCCTAACTTTTGTTAGGTAAACAACTGACAGATAAAGAAAAAATAAATTAGATATACCTTGTTATCATTGGAATAATGTTAGTACATATGTTACAATGATGACGAGGTGTTATCTATGTCAGAAGTTCATCGTGGTAGAGGCTATGTCTATTCCATTCAGTATCATATTGTCTGGTGTGTAAAATATAGGTACAAGCTCTTGTATGGTCAAATAAATAATAAAAACCAAGGCAGTCGCCTTGGTTTTTTTATCGAGAGTTACCTTTGTTTCCGTAAGGTGTATTCATTTCATTATTAGCTTCCTTGTACCTTTATCCAATTTTTCTAAATCATCAAAGAAAGTTTCCGCATATTTTACACCATATTTAGCCATAGCGTCTCATTGCCTCTTCGTGGCTAAAGGTTTTCTTTCCACCATCAACCCATTTTTGATACGCAAGATCTGCCATCTCAATATCATACATATCCTCAAGTTTTTCAACGACAGCTTGACGAATAAAATCGGTCTTTGTTGTGTGATTTTCACGTACTGCTACAGAAAGCATGTTATTTAACTCATTATCAAATCTGACAGAAATTGGAGTAGTCATAATAAACACCTCTTGTAGTATATTTAACTACATTATCACAGAAAGTCTAAAAACATTCAACAAAGACGATCAATACTTACTGTTAATACTTATTTATAACAGCGTTTTCTCTTTTTACTAAACAAAAATAACCGCCTACTTTAGCCGAACAGCGGTTATTAGCATAACTTATACTTAGCTACCGTCGTGAACGGTTCTACACGGAGTTGAGCTGGAACTCAACTCCTTTTCTATTTTCATTATACCATTTTTGAGCCAAAAGGCAACTCATTAACATTGTGAATTGCTAAATGGTGTTAGTTCTGCTATACTATAAACAAGGTCAATTCAGAGACCATCGCCTAGCGAAAACCTCAAGTTGCTCTACTCGAATCTGCGGAAAGAAAGCTAGGGTGCTTGACCGTGTGCGGTGGTGCTTAATTAGCTATCAAAATGAATAAGTCATCCTTTTGAGCACCAGCCTTAATACATGGTACTGAAACCCCTTCATGAGCCTATCAATTTAAGAGGGCAAGAGAAGTTAAAAAAATGTGGCAACTCTATGTTGCTTTTTTACTCCGACCATTGACTATACGAGCAATAGAAAATGAGCTATAATAAAGGTATCAATGCTTAATTGGAGCATTATATGCTTTAACCGAAGAGTCACAGTTGATTCAAACTGTGGCTTTTTGTTTTTCTTAATATTTTCAATTCAATACCTATGGTACTGCCAGTCGGCTTGGAGATAACAAAGGGCAATGATATAATGGAGTTAAGAAAAAAGAAGTGAGGAAGTTTATGGTATGGTGAACTTGTGAAATATTGATAGAAAGGAGTTTTCGTATGGAAGTAACACGAACATTAAAAGCTCGTATTGTTTTGGATAATCATAATGATTATTCCAAACTCATGGATACAATGGTGGCGTTTCGTAACGGTTGTAACACAGTTTCGGAGTATATTTTCAACAACGATTTTCCATTGAATCAACTGACAATACAAAAGGAAATCTATCAAGATATCCGTTCAAGACATCAATTGAAATCACAAATGTCTATATCAACGATTCGTACTACCGTAGCTCGTTATAAAACCGTGCAAACCCAGTTACGTAAACAATCGGTTTGGGACGGCTACAAAAAAGACAACCACGGAAA
Organism: Streptococcus hyointestinalis; assembly: GCF_900459405.1. NCBI lineage: Bacteria > Bacillati > Bacillota > Bacilli > Lactobacillales > Streptococcaceae > Streptococcus > Streptococcus hyointestinalis. Next base: position 22,160 of record NZ_UHFN01000002.1, on the reverse strand, counting down.
ATCAGTTCGGAACTACATCCGAAAGGACTTAACGTTTCTTTGGAAACCAATCATTTTCAATCGACCACAACTGGATTTAGTACGTAATCGTGATTATACCATTAAAGACGACCATTCCGTTACGCTTAACACGATTTATGGACGTGTTGCAGGACGGTTGATTTTCAACGGTTTGGAACACTATTTGCAATCCGAATGGCAATTCGGTACAGCAAAGATTGTCAAATCTGGTAAGCACTACTATATGCATATCAGTGTTACAACCGAAATTCCTGAATTCCAATTAGAAACAGTGCGTAACGTTGTTGGTATTGACCGTGGTTTACGACAAATCGTAACTACTTATGATAACAAAGGTCGTACCCAGTTTGTAAACGGTGCGTTTATCAAACAAAAACGAAATCATTACAAACAATTACGAGCTAGTTTGCAAGCCAAAGGCACCCAATCCGCAAAACGACGATTACGAAAATTGGCAGAACGAGAATCCCGTTGGATGAATGATGTTAATCATTGTTTGTCTAAGACACTCGTTCAGCAGTATGGTAAACATACACTTTTCGTATTGGAAGATTTGGCCGACGTGACCTTTGATACGGTTTCTAAACGAAAGAAAGAAAACCGTTACGAGCATCATTCCTGGTCTTTTTACGATTTGGAACAAAAATTGGCTTATAAGGCGATACAGAATGAATCTCAAGTCATTACTGTATCTGCACAATATACCAGTCAACGTTGTTCAAAATGTGGTATTATCCGTAAGGAGAACCGTGATAGAAACAATCATAGTTACCATTGCCACAACTGTGGCTATACATCCAATGATGACCGGGTCGCAGCAATGAATATCTATGAGCTAGGAAAATGGTTCGTGAGTGGTGTTGAGAAACCACAGTTTGAAATCATAGAAAATGAAAAATGGTAACTGTGTAAACATAGTTACTAACCGTAGTTGTCAACCTGCGGGAACAATAGACTTAGCTATTGTTTAGAAAGTTGGTTCGCACAAACTTTATAGAGTTTGGAATCTAGGAGTTGAAAAACGTTGGTACTAGATTTTAGAACACAGCAAGCCACGTCCTCTAAGTGTTAACGAAGGGTGTGGTAGTTGACGCCAAACCGTCAACAAGATAAGACAAGATATAAATTCTCTTGAGGGGATGAAACTAAGCAATCTAAGGTTATTGCAATCAACAGTAGCCAAAATTGAAATGGAAAGAGGAGACAACTAACATGATGATAGAAGGAAGCAAAATTCATGGTAAGAAATCGTTTAACGCAAAAATAGTTGAGGAGCTAAAAAATCTTGCTATTCAAGCAGCAAATGGAAAAATTGAAGCCTTAATGATTATTCCGATTGGAGAGAATGACACTATTCCAAAGGTCTTCTCACCAGAAGGTGGAGAGGGGTCAGCCAAGTTAAGAGCATTATTAAACGTTTTAGCTGCACAAACCTTAGGGAAAATGTTGGAAGATGAATTGAACAAAGAAGATAACTACATTCTACAAAACGAGGAACTTCTGCGAGAACTTGCATCGACTACTATGGCTACTGGTCTTGTAGTTACTCAAAAGGCATTTGCATTGAATAGTGAGGGAAAAGATGATGAATAGAAAGAGGAAACGCTTGTTAGTTGGAACACTTATAACATTAGTTTTGATTATTGGAGGAGTAGTAGCCTATCAGATATTGAAACCTAGAGAACAACAACCCTCCATCACTACTAAGAGTAGCTCTTCAAGCAGCTCAACAACTGATAGTAGTTCTACAAAGGAAAGTTCAGACCTTACTACTAACGAAAAAAACTATCGTCAAGCTTTAGCGTCACTTGAAAAGAGCAACGAAAAGACGGATGACTATAAGACCGACATTATTAGTGCTATCAATACTGCACAAGAAGCGATGAAAAACACTGAAAATGTTTCTGAAGTGACTGGTAACTTTGATAATAAGATGATGTTCACACCATCTGCAGTAGCACAAACTTTTGGAATGTTCATTAAAATGAGTGGTTACACGGTTGATACAAATCAAGTAGAAATCTTCAAATCAAAGAACAGCGATGTTCTTCAATTTATATGTGTCCTTACTAAAGAAGGAGAAAATAATAGCTACTGGACAGGCAACTTTAATATCCAAGCATTGCAGCTAGGTTTTGTCCGTTATTACGGCGGTAAAGTAGGTGCAACTTTTGGTTAAAGAGAGTATTAAGCAAGGTATTAGCCTTGCTTTTTTGATGTTTTTCTATGACTTGAAAAAGACCTGTACCTACCATAGGTAATAGAAGTATTCCCTTATGAATTAGAGGGTGTTATACTATTTTTAGGGCAATTCAGAGCCAGTCGTTTAGCGAGAACATCAAGCGGCTCTGCTGAAATCTGCGGAAAGACAGCGAGGGTGTTTGACCATGTACAGTATAGTGTACTGGAACTGAAACTGTACAGCTTTTTTTAACGCAGAAAAAAGCACACCATCAAATGAATGAAAAGAAATTGAAATGATTGAATAATGAAAAAAAATTTAGCTAACATCTGCCAGATGGTTTGGAGGTACACAAGAACCATGATACAATATTACCAAATAATACAGACCACGCAGATAGTACAGACTATACAGAAAGCGAAGCTAGATAATCTCAGAAATGGAGGACTATCATGAAGTTTGAAGAAGTACCAAGTGGAAGTTATTTGATTAAAGGAAACACTGTTATCGATAACGAAGAGTGGGATACACTTCCTGCCAATGAGAAAGCAGGCTGGTATATAGCCGAACGCAGGCGAGTAAAGGTAGAAGCGTTAAAGGTCATCAATGACATCATCGATGATATGGTAGAACAAGGCTACGATGATATGGATATCATTCTACAGGAAAACATTGGGGATGAACAGATTGCAAAAATGCAATCTGTACTTGATGAGCTGTTCGATAATTCAGCAGCGGATGTATTTCACCCAGTCAAGCTAGTTGGACTCGATGAATAATGTACAAAAACGAAAGTACGGTGAGTAAATGTTGAACAAAAAGAAATAATGGAAATGTCACTAGCAAACCTACCTATGTGGCTTTCGGAACAAGGAATTGAGGAAATGGAGTGGGATATGAAGTTCAGTAAAGCGACTCTAAAAGTTAAAGTTGCTTTAGATATCATTCCGCTTGAAGAGGTAGGAAAAAACGATAGAAATTAGGAGACTCAAAAATGTACGCTATAAAATTAAGGCTTGACGCCAAGGGTTACGAGGAATATCTGGAGAAGCGTTTTAAAATCGCACTTCGCCTAAAGAACAAAGTTGTGCAATATTACAATCGCCAAGAACACAGGAGACAGTCCTCTGATGAGTATAAAGCTCTAGGAGAAAAGCAAGGCCATTATGCTAAACTGAAAGAAAAGTATAATGAAACAAAAGATAAAGCTGAAAAGAAAGCCCTCAAATCTCTAATTAGCGAGATGGAAAAAGAGCTTAAAACGGAATGGATTGAGCTAAATAACAGTTTTAATCTTGCTAACTCCAAGTTTGTTAAATACAAAGAACTTGGGCAAGCCAGTTACATGTACGAAAACTATACTAAGCAAGGTTTGATTGAGTGGTCGACGTTTGAAGATATTGCTGTCACCGTGAAACAAGCCTATCTCAAACGCCGTAAGCAAGGAAAATCCAAAAACTTTGTACCTTTTACCGCTTATGACAACTTCTCAACTATGCTATATCGTAAGGTGAATAACAACATCAGCGAAAAAGGGGTGTTAGTTGGTAAACGTCCTAACAAGGTTTTCTTCCCATTTGAATTTGTGGCAGATGACGAAATCCGTTTTACCTATGCACTTGAACGCCACCGTTTAGCGTTCTACAAGATTAAACGTGTCCGTGACCGTTGGGGACGCTGGAATTACTGGTGTGTATTAACCTTTGATGAAGCGCCGTATCAACACAAACGTCTACATGAAACAGGTCGAGTTGACATTCGTATTGATGTACCATATTTAAAGGTTTACAAAGACGGTGACTTAGTAAAAGAATATGACCTCAACAACGATCACGGAATGTCTAAACGTCTTTCAGAATACGATAGGCAACTAGAACATCTAAGACGTATCAATAACCCTGACAACTATAATGAAGATGGTACAATCAAAGAAGGGCGACATAAATGGAACTACTCCAATCATTACAAAAAGGTCGCTAATAGACGTCGGTCTATGTGGCATAAGATTGGGGCTTATCGCAAAAATCGTTTCGGTCAGATTGCTAACGAGGTATTAGACCTTGGGGATGAGTTCTATATCAATAAAAAGGACTTTAAAAAACTTCAAGAAAGACGCAAATACTATAATGAAAAGAAAGAGCAAAAAGAAAGTACAGCCAATAAAGGTAAGGAAATTCTCTTTAATGCTCCGTCTGAGTTAGTCAGTGTTTTCCGTACTAAATTAGGTTATCTAGATAGGGAATTGCATGAAATTGACGAAGCTTAATAGTTGATAAGGGAAGGGGAAGAAAATGTCAAAATTTGTGGATATATTTTGTATTGGTGCTGAAAATCGAGAATACGATCTCCTAGTAAATGTAGATGATATAGCACGTCTTCATCATAATGATGGAAGTATTGAGTGTGAACCACCCCTACCTACGCATACGCTAAGAGGTAGGGGCTTCTTGGGTAGAGTGCAGACTTATTGATTAGCTGACTAACCAACAGAGGTTACACTATTTTACCAAGCTATCCCCGTAGTTCCTACGGTTCATTTGTTTTGGACTAGGCTAATCTCAATCCTTCATTTAGGATATTGATACTAGCGTTGATGTCTCTATCATGATGAGAACCACAATTCTCGCAAGTCCAATTTCGGATATTGAGTGGTTTCTTTCCAGAGTTGTGACCGCAATCTGAACATAGTTGAGATGATGGATACCAACGACTGATTTTTGATACTTGTTTCTCGTACCATTCAGCCTTATATTCCAACATTCTCACAAATTCAGACCATGAGACATCGCCAATAGATTTCGCTAACTTGTGATTAGTCATCAGGTTTTTACTCGATAAGTCCTCAATACAGATAATATCGTGGTTCTTGATAATCTCCATACTGAGCTTATTGAGAAAGTCCTTACGCTTATTGGCAATCTTTTCATGGATTTTAGCAACCTTGATACGTTGCTTTTGGTAATTAGCACTCTCGGATAGTTTCTTTCCTGCCTTTTTAGCACCCAAGGCACGTCGAGATAGTATTTTTTGTTCCTTAGCCAACTTCTTAGACAGGTTCTTCAGAAACCGCTCATTACCGATTTTCTCACCAGTGGATAGAATGGCGAAGTTTTCAATACCTAGGTCGATACCAACAGAAGTACCTGTCTTTGGAAGGGGCTGGACATCGCTTTCACAGAGAATAGAAATGTAATACTTTCCAGTTTCTGTCATGGAGATAGTTGCACTTTTGATTGTACCAATCATTTGACGATGTTGTTCCAATCTAACCCAACCAATCTTAGGGAGCTTGACTTTACCGTCAGAAACGGCTATTGTACCATTTTGGTTATTTGTTCGATAAGACTGACGGTGGCGTTTTGACTTGAATTTAGGAAAGCCAAATCCAGAGTTGAAGAATGATTTATAGGCTTTTTGCAAGTTGAGCTGAACATTGGCAAGTGCCAAACTGTCAACCTCTTTCAGCCAAGGGAACTCTTTCTTATACTGAGCTGGTGTGTTTTTGAGCGTTTTACCAGTCTCCTCGTAATACTTGATTTTATCTGCAAGCATCATATTCCAGATAGCACGAGATGAACCGAATGTTTTCGCAAACATGATACGCTGGTCAAGGTTGGGATATAAGCGAAATTTATAGGATTTTTGCTTAACAGTCACACAGAACTCCTTCCCAAGTTTTTTATACTACTATTATACCTCTAGTAGCCTCAATACTCCAAGTCGGTTGGACGATACTATCCTACGAATTTGACTGCTTATACTTTAACCTCTATTTTTGGGGGCGATGATTACACATTGAGTCCTATGCCATATCCAAGCCCTTACATCCCACCACCTAAGAGGTAGGGGAATTACGTGCTGTTAGTTAAAACACCTTTTCCAGATGGTACAAAAAGGGCTATCATGGACGAAAGCGACTTTGAGCAATTAGCTGCATGGCTTAGGGAATTATAGCAGAGTTAAGTTTTTGAATAAAGGGAGAACAAAATGGGGAATTTCGTTGATATTATTTGTGATAACCAAGATGGAAGTCTATTGTTCCTAAACATAGATGACATAGCAAGGTTGTCCTATGATTTCTGTTATATTGTAGTTAAAACACCGCTTCCTGACGGAAGACACATAATCAATCTGTCTATCGAAGAGTTTGATAGGGTTGTAAAAGTGATTAGACGGATGAAAGTAACTCAAGGGAACTAAAAATTTTTGGAGGGGTAAAATGTTAGTACAATACAAAGTTTGGCATAAAGAAAAGAAAAAATGTTTGACGTAAAGAAAAATGATTACAGTGAAGAAACAGTCTCATTTGTAGATACTTTTGAGGGTGCTACATTTGATGAAATTGAACTTTAGCAAACAACTGCACAATCGTAGGAAATGTTTTTGAAAACAAAGAGTTGTTAGACGATTAGTTGGAGGGAAAATGGAAGAAATCAGCTTATTTGACGTACTCGAAAACATCGACGAAACACCAGCTGAAGTTGCCGAAGCAACTCATAAAGTCCAAACAGCAACCTATACCGACTTAGAGGTAGCTACTAATCGACTATGGTTAGTCTACAAAGGACTTCGCCGCACATTAAGGGAAAATAGGTTTGCTGCTAACAAAGCCTATACTGACTGGGCGGAACTGGAAAACAAAGAGGATTTAGAGCATGTCGCTCAAATCTATCGAGGAATTGACAGTTGGGAAAAGTTAGACAAGCAGCTATCAGCTATCGAGTCCCTTCTTAAAAAGGGAAACTTTTGGCACTGCACTTGTTCTGACTTGAGAAAGATTGTCAATAAGCAATTAGTGAACTAGAATACAGTGAGGAAAGGACACATGGTAGAAAAGGAAACAGTAACAAACCTTGAAGCAAAGCAGAGTACACATTCTATTAGTAGTGAAGAACGCTCACGTTCAGCGCTTCTCATCTGTGTCCCAGTATTAACACTGTTTTTGCTAGTTGTTTTAGTAATCATCTTGTTACTAAGAAAATAGAGTCCACTCACAAGAAAGGAATTGGAATATGGAATACAAGGAAGCATTAGAACTAACAGGAAACCCAGAACTTGCTATCAGACTTTTGGAAGCAGACGCAAAGCAAACACAAGCTAAAGCTTTCGCAATGATAGGGGATAGTCTGGATCGTATTGCTTATAGGGGTCTTCACCTACATTAGTTGAATGTCCGCCTGTAATGGACAGTACATCAGCTTCGATTGCTGAGCGGACATTAAGTCTCAAATGGAGACTAAAAACGTGCCAGAAACCACGAAAAAAGTGCCTTAGAAAATTTCTATTTTATAAAGGGCGAAAAGAAGGAAAAACGCAGTTTGAGTTTGAACGTAAGACGCCAGATGGAAAGACAGAAACGGTGCAAATTTTCGCTTGTGGTCTACCAGAATTTGAAGAGGATATTGAGTGATGAAACGTATTCAAATATTTGAGAGCGAATACCCTAGTAAGTTAGAGGAAGTAGTTAATAGTTTTTTGGAAACAAACTATTCTTCTAATCCAAAAGTAGTTGGGTATCAAACAGTAGTTTTGGGAATGTCAACATCCCACTCTTGTCTCATCGAGTACGATGTGAATTAAAACTAAACAGAAAAGAAGAAGGTGAGAGATTTAATGGAAGTACAAAAGAAGTGTTTTAAAACAAAAGAAACTCGTGGTGTCTCCTTCTCACCTTTTTCAGATTGGAAGCTGCACCAAGATGTGATTGACCCTAAATCTATAGTGTCAGAAAACACAAATGATGAGACAAATAAGCTAGAACCTAAACCGATAATTTTCCAAGACGCTACTATGAATGAGCGCATACAAAGAGACATAGAATATGCTAGAGTAAAGTTAGGTATTACAAGTAGCTACATCTATCACTTATCTCCAAAGGAGCTTCCAGATTTTTTGACTGGTTTTGAAGCAACTATTAGAGTTAATATCCGTGATGTTATTATCTATCAGCATGCTGATATGAAGCGACGTAAGTTAGTCGCAAGACCTGTTATCACTTTCCCATTGGGTTTTAAAAGACTTCTTCATGTTTCACCACAAGTTGTCGAAGAGGTAGCTGTTACTCTTCTTAATCAAGAGAGTCTGCTACATACCATCAGAGAAGAGAGAAGTCAATTGGTAAACCTCAAACAAAAAAGCAGACATGCTCATAGTTCGCTCCTTAAAAAAGCGAGAACTGCGTTGTCGGCAAGATTGTATAAACATGATGCAAATAGCCACTTTTTAAGAAGTAAGGAGAATACGAAATATTGGTTAAGTAAGGGAATTTCAAAGAAGAATATAAAAATACTGTACGAGTTGGTAGATTATTTCTATCTTAGCCATGATTGGAACGACTACATTTACCGAAAGTTGTTTTTACACTAGGAAGTACTACATAATACTTTAGGTACTAATATCGGTAGAACCCTATGACTTATATAGTAGAGGTGAAGTGAATGGAAATAGGTATTTGTAGACGTTGTGGCTGCAACAGTTTTGCACCTTGCTATGACGAGGAGAAAGGCAAGTGTAGCTGGATAGACAGAGAAAAGACTCTATGCAGTCACTGTTTCTATGGGTTTAACGCTGATGTTTTTCAAACAAAGGCTTTCTACAGACCAGGATATGATTGGCTCGAAAGAGATAGCGAATTTGCAAAAAGCTCTCTACGCAATCCCAAAAGCCATTGGGTGTATGATATAGAGCGTGATGGCCTATGCGTCGTGCAGATGGGAGACCATATAGGAGCTGTACGCTTTCTCGCCAAGGAATTCTATGGACTCACTCGTATTAAGCGAGAGGAAATATTTAAGTGGCAGGAATGAGAAGGTTTTTGATTTATTATTCGCACAGCATTACTATCTTCCTTTAGAAACCTATTTCTTGATAAAAAGCAAGGTTAATATTAGGGAGCATATGGATAATTTTACCTGTAGCGGACGGAATTAGCTTTTGTGGTTTTCTGAATAGCTTGAATAAGTTATATGCTTTTCTTTCAGCAGCAGGATTTTTCGTCTATGTAGGGCTGGCTCTGTTCGCTTTCTATAAAAAAGATAAGTCTAGTGTTCTTCTAGATAAAGAAATCACGCCTAAAGATGGGACAGTGCAAAAAAAGGGACTGATATTTCTAAGTTCTTCAATCAACATGAAAATGCGGCTTGAACACAAATAGTTTGGGAATAGAAAAATGACTTTCTAGATTCAGTCACAAATAAATCTGATGTTCAACTTACATTTGAAGTAGATTATACCAAGAAAATGAACTCAAAATCCAAAGATACAGGAACAAGACAAACAAATTCATCATCAACTAAGAAGGATAAGTAGTAGGTATCAATTGTGAGTAATCCTAAATTGAAAAGGTCGCTTATTATCAAGCGATTTTTTCGTTTTTGTTGGCCGATAGTTAGTAGTAACTAGTGAACAAAAAAGTAATCATGGATCAGTAGCAATCAAACGTTTTTCTTTTATCCAAAAAACACTCTCTATTAGCATACAGAGAGTGTTTCAGGATATTAAATATGGTATAATAATTATCGTAGAAAAGTGAAAGACGGTGGCTCTTGTTTTCTGAAAGTGAGGTGATGCTTATGAGCATTTCATCAAACTTAACAGGAAGGAGGAGCAGTTTTGACAGCGTTTGAAGTGGTGCAAATCCTTCTTGCTTTTGGACAATTTGCCATTAGTTTGATTGGTTTGTGTTATAAAATCTTCAAAAACGATGACAAAAATAAATAGCCGTCAATACTTTGGCGAGTTGGTACGGCTATTTAAATAGGTTTTATTAACAAGCCACCGTCTAAACGGTTCTACAATGGGTTGGTCTGCAAACCGACCCTTTTTCTATTTTCATTATACCATTTTTTAGCCAAAAGGCAACTCATAAACCATGTCGATTGCTAAACAGGACAGAGTTTGCTATACTATAAGTAAGGTCAATTCAGAGACCGTCGCTTGGCGAGAACTTCAAGTGGCTCTGCTGAAATCCACGGAGAGAAGGTAAGGGTGCTTGACCATGCTTATGGTGTCGGCTGATGAGGTTTGAGAACCATAAAGATTAGCACGGTACTGAAACTCATTTCAATAGCTTCTTGAGGTGTAGTCGGTTTGATAACCTTCAAATATAGCATGGTACTGAAACATCAGCGACCACTTCTTCAGCAACCTTTCATCGGTTGTTTTTTCTTGTTCTTTTTTCACATTATGTTATTAAAAAAGTTTTTGCTGACTGCCAGTTGGCTTGGAGATTGCAAGTGGTGCGTGGTATAATGGTATCAAAGTTAAAGCAAGAATAAGAGAGAAAGTTTTTAGAGGAAAAATAATGGCAACAAAAGAATATTTTAAGCGACACTATTCACCCTATTTCTTAGAACCTTATGCAGTTAAGTTAACTAATGGTGAGCTGCATGTAGGGGATGTAGATGATACTGTTATTTACGAAGCAGAACTTTACATCGATGAAACCCTAGAAAAAAATGGAGAACCTCGTTGCTACGTGATCGATGATAATACTTATTATGGACATGTCCCTAACATCTTTGCTGAAAGACAGTTTGGACAAAAACAAGTTACCTTTGTAATGCGACTGTTCTATACAAGTATCGCTGCTGCATTGTTCATAGCATTCATCGCTTATAACAGCGGACAAACGGATTACATTCAAACTTTCTTTGGCGGTGTTCTAATAGCTGCAATGGCTGCCTTTTTAACAGCACTCTTTTTGACAAAATTCACCTATGAACCACGTCCAAACGATTTTGGTAGTGCCAATGTAGAAGAAGCAGTGCAAGAACAAGAACCGACTCCAGATGATGACTACATCGACCCAGACGTAGAAGCCTTTCTTTTTCCACAAGAAGAATACGTCATTTTAGAAAAGTATCCAGAAAATTTAGAGGACTACATTGAAAACAACGAGGTCGCAGAACCAGTATTAGATTCAGACATTTCTGCAGATAAGAAAAACGAAGAGCAACTGACTAAAGAAGGACAAGCAAAAGACAGTCTTTATAATTATATTCTAGCCACTCGCAACCTTGTTACAAGTGGACTCAATCCAGAGGTAACACATGATGACTTGGAGCGTTATGAGACCATTTTCAAAGAAAAGTATGGTATTACCGTTGATGAATACGACCAGAACAAGCACTAAATCCAAGTATTTCTAGAGTAGTTTAAACATGTATCCAGCAATGACTAGGGGTATCCTCCTCTAGTCATTTTTTTGATTTGAGATACAATAGAGTTATGCACGTAATACTAGCAGAAAAGACAAGTCAAGCGATTGCTTATTATATCGCCTTTACAGGTGATAAGCGGTCCGAAGACATTATCGAAAAAGAAGTAAAACCAAAAGGTTATATCCTTGTTAAAAATGTTGAGGCTCTGGGAGGAGTGACAGCGGTTATCACATGGGCTATAGGGCACTTAACACAACTAAAAGAACCAGAGGAGTATAAAGAGGAGTGGAAACAGTGGTCTCTTGAAACACTCCCAATCATCCCAGAGACTTTTCAGTATCGTCCTATCAGCGGTAGTAAGACAGCAGCTAAACAGTTTGAAAACGTCAAATACTGGTTAGAAAAAGCGAATACTATTGTTTGGGCAGGTGATATTGACCGTGAGGGGTCTTATATTTCCTACAGTATTTGTTTACTAGCAGGTGTATGGGGAGATAAATCTAAGACCTATAAAAGTCTATGGGTAGATGACTTATCACCCAAGCCAGTGTTAAAGGGCTTTAGAAACCTAAAGAGCATTGACTACCGATATAAGCAAGCGATAGAAGCCCAAACAAGAGCGAAAGCTGACTGGTTGCTTGGGATGAATGCTTCACGAGCCCTAGCACTATACCTAAGAAAGTATGGCCATGTTGACGGAAAAGTAGCAGTAGGGCGCATCATGACACCTACTTTATTCTTTGTCTATCTAAGAGAAAAAGAGATAGAGAACTTTGTCCCAAGAACCTACTATGAGCTAGAAGCAACCTTTGAACATGCTAACGGCACGTATAAGGGCAAGTATATTCCAAAAGATATGGAGTACACCAAGGGAGATAAAAAGGGGCAGAAGTGGAAAGGTGACTGCGATACTAAGGAGCAGTGGGAGAAGCTGATTGCTGATGAGCGTTTTGTTGGCGATACCTCAACAGGTATCATCACAGAACATACCGTTGAAACGAAATACTCACGCTCACCTCGTCTCTTTAATCTTAGCGGCATGCAGCGCTACATGAATAAGAAGATGGGCTTAGATCCAAACCAAGTCTTAGAGATACTAGAAGAACTCTATGACAAAGACAAGGTCACGACTTACCCTAGAACACCGTCTGTTCATATCTCAAAAGAGCGCTACGAAACAATGGTCGCAACTACCGAACAAATGGCAGACCAACTAGGTGTCTCTCATGACATGATTACCTTCCCTGAAAAAGCAGACGGCTTCTATGTCAATAATAAAAAAGCAGCGGTTCACGCAGCCTTAACCGTGACAGAAAAGTTCCCAACCAAAGAGCAACTAGCTTCTTGGTCAGAACCTAAACGAGCTATCTATATAGAAATAGCTAAACGCTGCATGGCTATGTTTCTACCTAAGTATGAGTACGAACAAACAACTATCATCACTAAAGTCGGAAACGCCCTCTTTAAGACTATTGGGAACGTCCCAAAAGCCGAAGGATGGAAGGTCTTATGGAAAGAGAATGAACTTCTTGACAGCGATGAAGCCGAGAATAAAACACTGATTCCAGTTGAAAAAGGGAACAATGTTAAACCAACCTTATCTACAGTAGAAAAGACAACCACTAAACCACCTCTCTATACTCTAGGAACACTGCTTGACGCTATGGAAACAGCAGGCAGACAATTTGAAGATGAAGAGCTTCGACAAGTTATGGCAGAGACACAAGGTCTTGGTACAGAAGCGACACGTGCTAGTATCTTAGATAAACTGGTTACTAACGAGTGGATTGTCATCAAGAAAGGAAAAGTCCATCTAACAGCATTAGGTCGTTTAATCTGCTACGCTGTAGAAAAGGAAAAACTCCTTAGTGACGCTAAGACCACTGCCCTATGGGAACAATCATTACGTAAGATAACTGAAGGTACAAACACTCCAGAGAAGTTCTTAGGAAACATTCTGCGCTATCTGGGTGTTAACAGCACAGAATCCAATCTCTTTGTCAATCTCGACAGTTACATCAAGACCTTAGACTTTAGTGAGTACAAGGAAAGCAGCAGCCTTGGTGTTTGTCCTAAATGTGGCGCACCAATAAAGGTCTTTAAGAAAGTAGCTAAATGTGAAAACGGACTTGTTTCAGAAGACGATAGAGCAAAAGGTAAAGAGCCATCCTGTGATTTTATCATTTACCTTGAAGTCGCAACGAAAAAGATAACCAAATCACAAGTAGCTGACCTTGTGACTAAGCGTAAGACTCGCCTAATCAAAGGGTTTAAAAGAAAGAACGGAGAAACCTTTGACGCACATCTCATTCTTAATGACAATAACGAGGTTGCCTTTGCTAGTCCAGAGAAGAAAGGAACAAAGAAAGGTTCTAAAAGAACGTCGAAAGCAGGCAACAGAGCCTAATCATTTTTTTAGTGCTCAACTGCCAGCTAGCTTGGAGATGGACAGAGGTGCGTGATATAATATTAACAGACTATACAGATGAAGCAGATAATCTGTAAAAATTAAATAAGGGAGAGGAAAATAATATGAATAACAAAAAGTTATCTGAAAAACAGCTGTTCATGCTAAAATATGTGCTTATACTTTTCGCAATAACCATATCATTCGGAGGACTATATTTTGTAGCACTTTACTTCAAATGGATGGTTACGGTCTATGCGGCTTTATCCTGCTTGGTGGTTCTCACCATAAAATGGGCTAAATCTTTTTATAGAGCCTTGCAAGACTAACTAAAAGGAAAATCAATATGGAAAAGAAGGAATTTTTGACACTTTGCAAATATATTTTAGTGATACTAGCAGTACCCATTGTATTCAAAGTTGTTGAGATTTTAACCAGCTATCAGGATCTCAAACTAATGATAGGGATATATGTTGCTTTGTTTTGCTTGCTCGTTATTGTGGCTCTAATATATGTTATCAAAATAATAAAACTTTTCATTGACTTATAGAAAGAAGGTAAATTTATGGTAAAAACAGATAAAAGCATTTTAGAACAATTGGAAACTCCATCATTCTTAGAACAAGTTCTAAGAGACTATAAAGCTTTCAGAGAAGCATCTGAGATGGAATGTTTTCGTGTATACGAAGATGACTACATTTTGAGCATTCTACGTTATATCAAGGATACACCTCTTGTAGATTTATACCCTGTCACTCTTTCCGATGGTAGGCATGCAGCATTATTAGGCGTCTATGGTAGTACAGAGCGATATCCACTTAATGGAGATAACCATGAAGTCTTTGAAGTTAACAGACTGTGTTCATGGGTAGAAGCTTTTGCAGTACGTGATGAAATTTTTGTTTGGTTGTATGAAACACTTTTCTTCCTTCTGACAAAAGACTTACCTGTAGAGTTTACTGATGAAGATAAAGAGAATTTGCTGCTGACTTGCCATGATTGGTTACTACTAACAACACATACTCCTAAAGAACCTGACAGCCCTTTGCTAATTGACCCTACATTTGACCCTGAAGTCATTGAGGAAGCTGGACTATTGTTTACAGACAGTCTTAGCCACCTGTACGAGAAGGAGAGCTAAATGAAAAGCAAACTCACAGAAAAACTAAATAAAGACCCACAAATAGAACGAAGTATGCTTGTTATTGAAATGATTGCTCGTTCATGTTCGACAGAATCATTTCTCTGGAAATTTTTGTATATGATGGCAATCTATGCTCAGGTCGTATTCTTTATAGTCTCTTTTGTTTTAGTTTTATTCTTATTGTTAGGACTCTTTCTTCTAGTAATGAGGAACACATCTATTCAAATTGAGTTTTATCATCGATTAGTAATAGACTGGGCACTATTTGCTATTCTCGCTCTTCTCTCTAGGATTATTGTGGAAGTACATAAGTCAAAAGAATTAAGAGATTAGCATTAGTTTTCAAAGAAACATAGTTTAAAAGGGAGTGAAAGATGATTAAAAGAAAAACCTTAACGCAGAAGATGAAGCGCCGCACTTCTCATAGGATGGGAAAGAGGCTTGAGTTTTCAAAAGATAATCGAAGAGAAAAAAATCGAATACCACCTATCGACCCATTGGCGTCACCTCCAATTACAGTGATAAAAGAGAAAGCTGATAAAGAATACAAAAGACTTAAGAAACATATTGTTGTGGGTTATTTGATGATTCTTTTTGTAGGTATCTATATGGTATTTTGCTTGGGATTCTTAATTTTTAGATTGTTCCAATTGGAATTGCATTCATTTTTGGATTTATCTGAATCAGTTAAGGCAGTTGGAACGTTTGGTTTGTATAAACCACAACTACACACAACTGACCCAGTTTACATGAAAACGTTAGAGACTGTTGTATTGAATCCTGTCTATCTAGCGACTGCTGTTTTCGCTCTACTTGTTGGTGACACACTCAAAACCAATGCTACTAAAGAAATCGAAGAATTAAGAAAAGCACAGATAAAATAATGATTACAGGAGTGAGAATATGAAACATGGAAATGAATTTTATGTTGAAAGAAAGTTATACCTTTTTGGTATCATTCCAGTAGGAAAAGTGAAGGTGCACCGAGCATTTGCTGAAGTAAATACCTTCACAGAAGAAGAACCTGCTATTAAGAAAGAACGAGAAATTGATGTAGAGCTTTCCAAATATAACGAAAAGCAACGTAAGCTATGGGAAGAGCTGTCGCCTGAAGCGCGTGATAAACTCCTAACACTTGTTAGCACCCAAGGTACAAACTATATCAAAACACCAAAAGACGATATTGAAAAAGCATTATTAGACCTTGACTGCATTGAGTATGTTAACGACATCATGTACAATATATCGGAGGGGCAGCGTAAAGAGGAGCATTTACTTGCTGCTTATGATATTTGTTTCAACGGAGAATACGACTGGCTTACCACATTCCAACTATGGATTTACCATAAGGACGGTGAGGCTGTTTCCTATGGTATTAGCAACGATATGATTCCAAACTTCGTTAACTCAAAAGAAGAAATGCATAAAATCATTGATTTTTTCAGTGACCTTCCGTTCTCCATCACCTTTGAAAAGGTTGTTTTTGATTGGGAAAGCGAACTAAGAGAACTTGAAACGGATGGATCTTCTATTCATGATGTAGAAGTTGCGAATATCCTAAGTCAAAAGGAGCAGGAACTTGTTGACCGCATTGGAAACTATCGCTACAGAGTTTCTTTTCCAGAATACAGAGTAAGAACTTTAGATGAGTGCGTGGATTTGTTCATTAAACTAGATAAAAATCTAAAAGAAGTGGTTACTATGAAGAAAAACGGAGAAATGGATTGATGAAAAAGTTAACTTCAAAAAGACTACATTTGTTAAAAACAATTCACTATTTCTGCTAGTGTCTAATGCTTATGATAGCACTTGGTTATATGAAAGGAACAAACGATGAATAAGAAAGAACTAAAAGTCGCAGGAATATGTGGCATAAACTTTTTAGTCAGAGTTATCATAAAGGGACAGTTCTATGCACTTGCTGCCTGTATATTAGGATTGATACCAGCCATATTCAACGGAACATATAAGGGAGTATACATCCCCATGTCCAGAGCTATCAATGGCGTTATTTTCCTATTTCTTTTTGTAGCGATGTTTGTATTTACTGCTCGCTACGCAAAACTAAAAATTTATGTACTTTACACCTAACAGCACCTAAACCCTTGATACATCTATATTTAAAGCATAAAGTACATCATTTAAAAAGTGTACTTTATTTTTATTTTGTACATTATTTTAGAGTGTAATATAGTCCATAATTTAGTTGCGATATTCCAGTTTGGGTGGGAATTCAATTGTACAAAATGAGGTAGCAAACAATGATGAAGTAGTAGGGCAAATTGTACATTTTGTTATATAGAGTTCAATAGTACTTTATTTTGTTGTCTAATGAGTTAGAAAATTGATATAATTAATTTATCTGATTATAAATGGTTTAAGTCTAGTGGTAAAAAGTCAATAGAAAGTTGAGAAAATTCTAGTTGTTTTTTTAGAAAACAGGGTACACTAAAAACACCTAGTGAAAATCGCTTTTTTTCACCAGTTTATCCAAGGACTTGTGCAGATCATCATCTATCTTCCATAAGCCTCCTTGGTGGCGCATAGAGTTGCCGATTGCGTAGTAGCGCATCCACCAGACGCACAAGTTTTCTAGCGGTTAAGACGATGGCTCGTTTGTGTTGATGTTTAGGAACTTCATGATACTTCTTCTTGTAAAAGGTTTGATACTCACTATCGTGTCGTCTGACCGAGTTGGCGGCTTCAACTAAGTAATAACGGAGATAGCGGTTGCCTCGTTTGACAAGTTCAGTATTTTGAGAGTTAGTGTTCCCGGATTGATTCTGTTTCCAATTCAAGCCTGCATATTTAGCGACTTGAGGGTGGTCTTTAAAGCGATCAATCTGTCCAATTTCAGCGATAATGCCTGCAGCGTACACTTTCCCCACACCAGGAACAGAAGTTAAGCACTGGTATTCAGGGATGACTTCGACCATGTCTTCAATAGCTTTATCAATATCCTTGATTAATTTCTCAAGGTTTCTGATTTCTCGAGCTAATAGACCGAGAATAACATTGATAGAGTCTTGTTGGAGCTTGGGTAGACGATAAGATCCCCTGACAGCTGATTGAATAGCTTTAGCTAATTTTTCAGGCGCTTTGAATCGTCCTCTCCCCAATTTTTGGATAAAGTCCGCTAGGTCATTGAGAGGAAAGGTCGCTAACTCGTCGAGGGTATAGTCTTCAGTCATTAAGGAAATAATGGTGCTAGACCAGAGAGAAGTTGTGAGGCTCTCATTCTTGATTTCAGTAGATAAGGTATTGCACTTATAATAAATATTTTCAATAAAGTGTTGTTTTGTTCTTGTCAACTGTTCAATGAGTTGTAGTCTCGTTCTGGTTAGGTGTTGGAGAGCCAGATACTTTTCTTCTTTGAGAAAAGCAGGTGAAAATCGCTCAGCACGAAAATAATCGGCGATGTAGAAGGCATCAATAGTATCATTTTTACTTTCTTCAAAGGCTTCCCGATATTTCTTAATCTTATTGGGTTGTTCCACCATGACTTCAACCATTAGAGCTTTCAAGTCGCTATCTTCATGAAAGAACATGGCAGGGTGAAAGCTGTAGAGACTGGTGGCTTCCATACCAATGACGATGCGTTCAAATGAATAGGTATCATTGAGTTCAAGAATTTGTTTCTTGATTTCTTGAGCCCCTACTAGATCATTAGGAAGAGAAGCTGTAAAGGGAGTTGTTGTATCACTAAGCATGATACAGACATCTAATTTGGTAGAGCTAACGTCTAAACCGACAAAACATTTCATTTGGAAGGTCTCCTTTCATTTGTATTTGGAAAGTTTCTTGACTACTGTAAGGTTCCCCAGAAACACGTTGAACCAACAGCCTCGCATAAGAGAATTCTAGTCACTAGCTCACCTGCCGCCTGTACGCTACTACGTACAGAAGTTAGCGTAATGGAAACAGCTAGTGTGTTGGAAGTAGGCACAACGCTTGGGTAACAGACTTAAAAATGAAGTCTAAGCAACAAGGAGGAAAAGAAACAACCATGAGTCCATTCCATGACTCTATTGTTCTGGAAAACCTTGCAATAGTCAAGTTAACATTATTACACTCATTAAAAATTTGGGATTGAAAAATCCCCATAAACTTATTTTACGAGGAGGAATGATTAGATGACAGCTGAAATTGCAATTTTAAATAAGAACGGAGTAGCTCTTGCTGCGGATAGTGCAGTTACTATATCTAGTGGAGATGGAAATGCTAAAACATATAACGCCGCGAACAAGTTATTTTCCTTTGGAGAGAATCATAATATTGGTTTTATGATTTATGGCAATGCAGAATATATGGATATCCCTTGGGAAATCATTTTTAAAGAGTTTAGAAATCATCATAAGAATGATAGTTTTCAAACTGTTGAAGAATGTACCAATCGTTTTGTTGAATTTATTAAAGATGACAAATTTAATACAGCAGAAATAGCCCTACAGCACATCCAATCAATGATATATAGGGCACTTATGACATTAACTGAAATTGCGAATTCTCACATTGCAAAAGTTCAGTCAGAAAGTGCTGAGCATACAATCAATAATGATAAAATAGTTGAAATTTTAAAAATAGTAATTGAAAAAGTTAGAATGGAAAATATTGACCGAAAATCTTTTAGGTGTAATGTAGAAATAGAAGATTTTCTTGAAGATTTTCAAATGTTTTGTATAAATCTTTTACAGAATCATTTTAGAATTGATATTTCTAATATTATTAATGACTTTTTGACTTTAATGTATGAATTAACAATATTCAGGAATAGTTTTGAAAATATATCTGGAATTATTATCTGCGGGTATGGACAAAATGAATTATTCCCTTCTTTACGTTCATTTGAAATTAGTTACTCTTATAGAAACGAATTAAAAATACTACAAAAGGAAGAAGTTTCAATATCGACGACAGATTGTACAGCTTCAATAACCCCCTTCGCTCAAACAGATATGATCATGACTATTTTAAAAGGGATGGATCCTGATATGGAGGAAGTAGTGAGTGAAGAAATCAGCAATGCCTCATTGACTGAAGATGAAAAAAATAGTATAATAAGTAGGATAGGTAGCTATCAAAAAGAGTATTTTTTAAATCCAATTTTAAATATTACTGGTATGTTATCTGTCTCTGAATTAGCAAATATGGCTGAAACACTGGTAAATTTAACATCATTTAAACGACATATTACAAATTCTCTTGAAACTGTAGGTGGCCCAATTGATGTTTTGGTAATTAGTCGTGGTGATGGTCCAATATGGATTAATAGGAAAGAATATTTTGATATCAAAAAAAATATAGATTATCAATTAAGAAAGAGAGGATATGGCAATGACAATGATTTACGCTAGCACCTTTTTTACTAAAGAAGATAATATAAGAAACAATAGAAAACATCCTGTTTTAAATCCTCCTACCCCCACAAGTACCATAAAAGATACTTATAATGAAGTGTCTAAAAGCAAAGAAAAGTTAGATGTTTTAAATTTTAAGCACCTATTACAACATTCTTCCTAAAATGTATTCTTTCGAATTTTAAAATTATAGTATGATTTTAAAAATAAGGCTTTATAATTATTTATCGCGGATAAATTCCACAATGAAGATTATAGAGCTTTTTTTATTTGCCCTATAATTCTATGTCTTTACAATTAAAGACACCAACAGTATTTATTATCAGTATTGTTATCTAAAATCGTGATTGAATTTAATAAGCATATTGATTTGTACCTTTTCATAAAGATTAAGTTTTTACTTTCATAAAGTACATAGTGTTAGTAACATTAGCAAAATAAAGATATAGCAGTGTTAGTGTATAATAAAGGGAAATGATTTCCAGGGGGGAGTAATATGGCTGATAAATTTGAAAGTTTTATAACTGACACTTTAAACGGAGTGCTTGAAGAACATATAAAAACATTAAAAACTCAAGAAGAAGTAGATGAGTTTTTTGAAAAATATGAGCAGGCTGATTTTTCTGAAGCCTATAAAGTCATAATAGAAGATATATCAAATCAAATGGTTGAAGATGCTAAGACTATAATGCACGAAAATTCCCTATTTTTCAGAAACGAAGAATCTGAAATTCTCGCGCGGATAAATCAAAAGTGGTCTAATGCATTTGTCGCATCAGAATCAATGTATATGATGGTGTTTGAAGCAGTAAAAGAATACTCTGAATTTGTTAATGAGATGGATAACAAAGAAAGAGAAAAATCCATACAGACATACACTGCCTTAAAGTATATTCATGGTAGAGGACTGCAGCAATTTTTAGAAATTATCACCTTAATGAAAAATGGCTTTGCTGATGGTGCTTATGCTAGATGGCGCTCACTCTATGAATTAAATATTATTGCATCATTTATTTCAAAATATGGTGAGAAAGTTGCAGAATCCTATATTTCATCCCAAAACACAGAAGATCGTTATGAATGGGCAAGAGCATGTGGAGAATTTAGTTCCAAAAAGAAGTTCATACGTTTCGATGACATAAAGAATAAAGCTAGTTTTCCATCAGATTTGTGGCATCAAGAATATCAACTTGCTAACGAAGTTGTACATCCTTCATCACAAGGTACTTTTCATAGAATCGGTACAATTAGTAATGAAGAAGTAATCACGGTTGGCCATACTGATTTTGGATTAACTACTCCTGGAGAACATTCGGCTATTACTCTAGCACAATTAACTGGATTATTTCTAAGAGTTTATCCATCAGGTGATGCTTTATTATCAGCTAGTATGATAAATAAGTGGGTTGATGTGGTGAGAGAATATTACTTCAAGACACATGACTATATTTTTCCTGATGAACCAAAATTGTAGAAAGAAGAAGATAATTGATAATTAGCGAAATACTTTTGCTATATTAAAAGTGATGAAAGAGTGAATACTGGGGTGATATTGTTGAGTTTCTTCCTGAAACCCTTGATAAAGCAATCGAGGTGTAGTGATGCTGGATATTGATATTGTAAATAAATTTATAGCTTCTTTGAGTGAAGAGGAAATAAAAGAGCCCGAATTGGTGGCGAATATAGCCGAAAAAGTTCTCATGGCTTTTGGATATGAGCGCTATGACACAATGGCAATGCATGTTCTTGTTTTAACTGCTATTGATAGACTGAAGGAAAGTCGCGACCATATATGACATTAGATGCCAGTGAACGAACAGGACTACCAAAAATTATCATAAGTACATTCACAAAAAGCTGGGTTTTCAATCAATTTTTGTGTTATTTA
>NZ_UHFN01000001.1 GCF_900459405.1 Streptococcus hyointestinalis | reverse complement strand
CAGTCTCAGAGTCAGTATCTGAATCAGTAAGCGAGTCAGTGTCTGAATCCGTATCAGAATCAATTTCAGAATCTGTGTCTGAGTCAGTCTCAGAATCAGTATCAGAGTCAATCTCAGAATCTGTATCCGAGTCAGTCTCAGAGTCAATCTCAGAATCTGTATCCGAGTCCGTTTCAGAGTCAATCTCTGAGTCAGTGTCTGAATCCGTTTCAGAATCAATTTCAGAATCCGTATCCGAGTCAATTTCTGAGTCAGTATCCGAGTCAATCTCAGAGTCAGTCTCAGAATCAATTTCCGAGTCAGTTTCAGAATCTGTATCCGAGTCAGTATCTGAGTCAGTATCAGAATCCGTGTCTGAGTCAATCTCAGAATCAATTTCAGAATCTGTATCTGAGTCAGTCTCAGAGTCAGTATCTGAATCAGTAAGCGAGTCAGTGTCTGAATCCGTATCAGAATCAATTTCAGAATCTGTATCTGAGTCAATCTCAGAATCTGTATCCGAGTCAGTGTCTGAATCCGTATCAGAATCAATCTCAGAATCTGTATCCGAGTCAGTAAGTGAGTCCGTTTCCGAATCCGTCTCAGAGTCAATCTCCGAATCCGTGTCTGAGTCAGTATCAGAGTCAATCTCAGAATCTGTATCCGAGTCAGTCTCAGAATCAATCTCAGAATCTGTGTCTGAGTCCGTCTCAGAGTCCGTCTCAGAATCCATTTCAGAATCTGTATCTGAGTCAATCTCTGAGTCCGTCTCAGAATCAGTCAGCGAGTCAGTGTCTGAATCCGTTTCAGAGTCAATCTCAGAATCAGTAAGCGAGTCAGTGTCTGAATCCGTCTCAGAATCCGTGTCTGAGTCAATTTCAGAATCTGTGTCAGAGTCAGTCTCAGAATCCGTGTCTGAGTCAATTTCTGAGTCAGTAAGCGAGTCAGTGTCAGAATCTGTATCCGAGTCAGTAAGTGAGTCCGTCTCAGAATCCGTGTCTGAGTCAATTTCAGAATCTGTGTCAGAGTCAGTCTCAGAATCCGTGTCTGAGTCAATTTCAGAATCAGTATCCGAGTCCGTTTCAGAATCAGTATCTGAGTCAGTGTCTGAATCCGTTTCAGAATCTGTATCTGAGTCAATCTCTGAGTCAGTATCAGAATCAGTAAGCGAGTCAGTAAGTGAGTCCGTTTCGGAATCCGTCTCCGAATCAGTATCAGAGTCAATCTCAGAATCTGTATCCGAGTCCGTTTCAGAGTCAGTATCAGAGTCAATTTCAGAATCCGTGTCTGAGTCAGTATCTGAATCCATCTCAGAATCAATTTCAGAATCTGCGTCTGAATCCGTTTCAGAATCCGTTTCAGAATCAGTATCTGAGTCAATCTCAGAATCTGTGTCAGAGTCCGTCTCAGAATCCGTATCCGAGTCAATTTCAGAATCCGTGTCTGAGTCAGTATCTGAATCCATCTCAGAATCAATTTCAGAATCTGTGTCTGAATCCGTTTCAGAATCCGTTTCAGAATCAATCTCAGAATCAGTATCAGAATCCGTATCTGAGTCAATCTCAGAATCTGTATCCGAGTCAGTATCCGAGTCAATTTCAGAATCCGTGTCTGAGTCAGTATCTGAATCCATCTCAGAATCAATTTCAGAATCTGTGTCTGAATCCGTTTCAGAATCCATCTCAGAATCTGTGTCAGAGTCCGTCTCAGAATCTGTATCCGAGTCAATCTCAGAATCTGTATCCGAGTCAGTATCCGAGTCAATTTCAGAATCCATCTCAGAATCAATTTCAGAATCTGTGTCTGAATCCGTTTCAGAATCCATCTCAGAATCCGTGAGTGAATCTGTATCCGAGTCCATCTCAGAATCCGTAAGTGAATCAGTATCAGAGTCAATCTCCGAGTCAGTTAGCGAATCTGTATCTGAATCCATCTCCGAGTCAGTTAGCGAATCTGTATCCGAATCCATCTCAGAATCTGTTTCAAGCTCAGAATCAGTATCAGCGTCTGAATCAGTATCAACATCTGAATCAGTAAGTAGCTCAGAATCAGTCTCAACATCTGAATCAGTAAGTAGCTCAGAGTCAGTATCAACGTCTGAATCAGTAAGTAGCTCAGAGTCAGTGTCATCATCTGAATCAGTAAGTAGCTCAGAATCAGTATCAACATCTGAATCAGTATCAAGCTCAGAATCTGTTTCAAGTTCAGAGTCAGTGTCATCATCTGAATCAGTATCAAGCTCAGATCAGTTTCAAGCTCAGAGTCAGTATCAACGTCTGAGTCAGTATCAAGCTCAGAATCAGTATCAGCGTCTGAATCAGTAAGTAGCTCAGAGTCAGTATCATCATCTGAATCAGTAAGCAGCTCAGAATCTGTCTCAACATCTGAATCAGTAAGTAGCTCAGAATCAGTATCAAGCTCAGAGTCAGTCTCAAGTTCTGAATCAGTCTCAAGTTCAGAATCAGTAAGCAGTTCAGAGTCAGTCTCAAGCTCAGAAATCAGTTTCATCATATGAGTCAGTCTCATCATCAGAATCAGTATCAGTATCAAGCTCAGAGTCATCTCTAACAACCACAGCACAAGCGAAAACGCCACGTCAAAAACCAGCAAATGCTAAATTGCCAAGTACAGGTGACGACGCTTCTAGTGCAGATCTTCTAGGAAGTGGCGCTCTATTTGGAGCCTTCCTCCTTGTAAGAAGAAAAAGAAAAAAGCAGATGATGAAGCTTAATCACTCTACTCATCATTGAGTAACAGAAAACCACCTCCAAGCGGAGGTGGTTTTTTAGCGCCAGATAAGTTTAGAAGTAAAGGGACGTTCTTGCTTTAGTTGGGGAGATGGCTTGTCTAAAAGCGCATTTGCCAAGCTCATAAGCGTGGTGGTCGATGGTTGGAAAAGTCGTAACCGCCCAATAACAAGGTATGTTGAAAAGGCTCCAAAGTCCTGTCGACTCTGGAACCTTTTTCTATTTGCACTTTTCTTGAATATTTTCAGCCCATGGTAAATAAGCCTCCAGAACTTCTTTTTTTGCGAGCGTCTCTTCGTTAGGTAAGTGTTCTAGAAGATAGGTCCATATATTTCTCTGCATCAAGACCGTGTCGTTTAGCAGTTTCCAAAAAGACTCAAAATGATAGCTGTCGACTTGGCCCCCTCAAAGCTTTGAGAGAACAGCCAATTTTACGTCCCATCACCAAGGTCTTCATAGCCCTCTCACCATATTGTTGACAGGACTAAATCGCCATCCGAGAGAACGGTTCGGAAGGTGGTTTCGTATTTGAGGCTATACTCCATTGCAGTACCCAATTTGGAACCTGGCAAAACGGCCTGATTGCGACACCAATTAAAGAACTCGTCCATCAAGGGTGCCAACTCTTGTCTGGCGTTTATGTAGCCGTTCCTCAGTAGACAAGTCAGCCAGTCATTCTCCAAGGAAAACAGGCGGTCGCAATAAGCTAATCCCTTAGCTCCTAAAGAAGTCTTGTCTGTCTTCTTAGGAGTCGCCTCAAAGAATTTTTCTTCTGACATGAGCCCAACAGCCAACCAACTGAGCCTTGTCTAACTGCCGATAGGCTGACCACATGTCACAGTGTACATAACCCGCATAATCTCCAAGAAATTCCTCCACAACCAATCCACTCCGTCGTTTGTCATGATGATAGAGGGTAATTCCCTTTTTCTCATGCTTCCCAGACAAGAAAGTCCAGTAGAAGGTCAACTGGCTATCATTTTCTAAGACCTTGTAGGAAGTTTCATCCGCATGGAGAATAGGCTGCTCCAACAATTTCTCGTGTAACAGATTATAAATCGGCTCGAAATAATACTGACTAGACTTGATGTGCCAGTTGGCCATTTCCTTGCGACTGATGGGCAGACCAAGCTTGTTCCAATCCTCTTCCTGACGGTAATTGGGCACCTTCAGATTGAACTTCTGGTGAATGGTGTGGGCGATGATAGAGGCTGAGCCCAAGCTGTGTACCAAAGGTGCCTTAGGAACAGGAGCCTTGATAATCTTATCGCTCAGATTCTTCTGACTACATGCCTGACACTTGTATGCGTGTTGAACATGGTCAATCCGCTTTAATTGTGCAGGAATAAAGACCAATTCTTGTCGTTGAACAGCTGAGCCAATCTCCTTCAACTGACCATGACAGTCTGGACAGGTACAATCTTCGCCCTGCAATTCGTGATGAACAATCTCTGGAGTGAATTGGCTGAAAATAGCCTGACGAACTCCCTTAGCTTTCTTGCGTTTATAGGTAATCGTTTCTGTTTCAACTGGGTAAGTCAGCTTCTTCTTCAGGGAGAATTTCATCCCCAAACAAGCTCAGCTGACCTGGTTGATACACAACCTTCTCTGATGATTTTCCGTAGAGTTTCTGTCTCAGATACTCAACCTGTTCACGAAGAAGGGTCAACTCGTTGGTCATGATTTCAATGGTTTTTGTTAGACTTTCAATCACTTTATCTTGTGACTCCATGGACTTACCTCCTTCTTTTTATCTCATTATACACAAAGAAAAGCCATGATTTCAATAGAAATCACGACTTTTTGAAATATTTATTTTTGGATTGATCGAAAATCCTTTCATGAGCCAGTCTACTTGTTCGGAAGTTAGAGCCTTGACCTCTTCTTCATTGTTTGGCCAGGTCAATTTTCCATTTTCAAAACGTTTGTAAAGTAACCAAAATCCTTGTCCGTCCCAGTAAAGAGCTTTGAATCGGTCTTTTCGACCTCCGCAGAAGAGATAGACCTGACCTGAAAAGGGATCCAGATTGAATTGACTTTTGACAAGGTAGGCGAGAGAATCAATCCCTTGACGCATGTCCGTTTTCCCACAAACCAAGTAGACTTGACCTAAATCACTGAGTCGTATGGTCATAGTGCAGTACCTTATCCAAAATCGTTTCCATTACTTCATGGTTGATAGATTGGAAGAATGTGACTTCTACTTTTCCGAGACGAATTTTCATCAGAATATCGTTTCTACCTTTCTTCTCAACACGGCGAGATTGGGGAATAGTCAATGGGACGATGGGCTGTGACATAATAAAATCCTCCAGTTATGTTTTTCTAACAGTATACAGGAGTCTAGTGGTAAAAAGTCAAGATAAAGTTGATTAAACTTTAGTTGATTTTCTAGAAAAAAGGGTGCACTAAAAACACCTAGCGAAAAACGCTTTTTTCACTAGTCTAACCAAGGACTTGTGCCGATAATCACTTATCTTCCATAAGCCTCCTTGGTGGCGTATAGAGTTGGCGGTTGCGTAGTAGCGCATCCACCAGACGCACAAATTTTCTAGCGGTTAAGACGATGGCTCGTTTGTGTTGATGTTTAGGAACTTCTTGATACTTCTTCTTGTAAAAGGCTTGATACTCACTATCGTGTCGTCTGACAGAGTTGGCGGCTTCAACTAAGTAATAACGGAGATAGCGATTGCCTCTTTTCACAAGGTCAGTATTTTGAGAGTTAGCGTTCCCAGATTGATTCTGTTTCCAATTCAAGCCCGCATATTTAGCGACTTGAGGATGATCTTTAAAGCGTTCAATCTGTCCGATTTCAGCGATAATCCCTGCAGCGTAAACTTTGCCAACACCAGGTATTGAAGTTAAACACTGATATTCAGGGATGACTTCGACCATATCTTCAATGGCTTTATCAATATCCTTAATCATTTGTTCAAGATTTCTGATTTCTCGAGCGAGAAGACCAAGAATGACATTAACCGAATCTTGCTGGAGCTTAGGAAGACGATAAGAGCCTCGAATAGCTGCTTGAATGGCTTTAGCTAATTTATCAGGAGCTTTGAATCGCCCTCTACCCAATTTTTGGATAAAGTCCGCAAGGTCTTTGAGAGGAACAGTGGCTAATTCATCTAGAGTATAGTCTTTGGTCATCAAGGAGATCATAGTGCTAGACCATAGAGAAGTTGTGAGGTTCTCATTCTTGATTTCAGTTGATAAGGTATTGCACTTATAATAGATATTTTCAATAAAGTGCTGTTTGGTTCTTGTCAACTGTTCAATGAGTTGCAGTCTTGTTCTGGTTAGGTGTTGGAGAGCTAGATACTTCTCTTCTTTAAGAAAAGCAGGTGAGAAGCGCTCAATACGGAAATAATCGGCAATGTAGAAGGCATCAATGGTATCATTTTTACTTTCTTCAAACGTTTCCCGATATTTCTTAATCTTATTGGGTTGCTCCACCATGACTTCAACGTTTAGGGCTTTTAGCTGGCTATCCTCGTTAAAGAACATGGCAGGGTGAAAGCTATAAAGACTAGTAGCTTCCATGCCAATAACGATACGCTCAAAGGAATAAGTTTCATTGAGCTCAAGAATGTGCTTCTTGATTTCAGAGGCGCCTGTTAAATCATTGGAAAGAGAAGCTGTGAAGGGAGTAGTCGTATCACTAAGCATGATACAGACATCAAGTTTGGTAGAACTAACGTCTAAACCGACAAAACATTTCATTTGGAAGGTCTCCTTTCATTTGTATTTGGAAGTTTTCTTGACTACTGTAAGGTTCCCCAGAAACACCTTGAACCAACAGCCTCGCCTAAGAGAATTCTCATCACTAACTCACCTGCCGCCTGTACGCTACTACATACAGAAGTGAGTCTAGTGGAAACAGCTAGTGTGTTGGAAGTAGGAACAAGGTTTGGGTAACAGACTCCTTTTTGAAGACATGGCAACAAGGAGGTAGTAGAAACAACCCTGAGTCCATTCCATGACTCTATTGTTCTGGAAAACCTTGCAATAGTCAAGTTATAAAAAAATTATTAACACTTGGGATTGAAAAATCCCCATAAACTTATTTTTACGAGGAGGCATATCGTGAAAAAAGATATCCCAACACTTCGTGACAAGCTGGTCATGCTGGTTCTGGTCTTTTTAGTCGTAGCGGGCATTAGCTATCTCTGCCAGACGCTTATGGTTTAAAAAGGCGCCAATGACCTCTATCAGAACTTTCTTTTAGCCAGCTCTTTGCTTCTCATCTACTTTGTACCTTTTGTGCTGATTATCCGAAAAATCGTCCAAAAAGTGCAGCTCTCTAAAAAAGAGGTCATCCTAAGCGCTCTAACGGGGGCTTTCATCTCGACTTATCTAGGGATTTTAGGCAATATGCAGCTCTCAAAACTGTTGATTGAGATGAAGCTGTCTAAAGATTTTTTGAGCGCTTGGGGAGCAGCCCTAACGGCACCATTTACCGAGGAGCTCTCAAAAGGTTTTGTTGTTTTGCTCTGCCGTCGCCTTAATCTCAAGCAAGGTTTGACCATTGGTATCATTGTAGGAGTTGGCTTTGAGATTGTTGAGGACGTCATCTATGTCTTTCAGTCTGTTTTTCAATTCCACGAGTCTGGTTTTGCAACGGCGATTGATCGTGTGGCGTCAGCGACAGTATCTCACTGGCTCTTTGCGTCATTGTTTGCCCTAGGTTTGGTGTCTCTGCTTGGTAGGTGCAAGGCTATCTCCAAAGCGCAAGCTATTTTCTGGCTTGTCTTTCCAGTCTTTTTACACTTTGTTCTTAATTCTCCTTTTGAGGACGTTCCAAACTCCAGTGCGATTTTGGCGACTGTTGGCTATGCGCTCTTCTACCATGCTATCACCAAGATTAGCAATATCCCGGATGAAAAGCAAGAACTTGTCATTTAGCAAAAATCTAGGTCAGCTGACCTAGGTTTTTAGGTTTGTAGAGGTGACAAAAGCTCAAGGAGAGGGTATAATAGCATAAAGATATGGTATGTGTTGAATTGAAGAATAAGAAAAGAGCGTAAACATTTTGGCAATTAAAGCAGTATTTTTTGATATTGACGGGACTCTTCTCAATGACCGTAAAAATGTACAAAAATCCACACGGCGAGCTATTACAAGTTTAAAGGAGCAAGGGATTGTAGTGGGGGTTGCGACAGGGCGAGGACCTAGCTTTGTGCAGCCGTACTTGGAGAATCTAGGGCTTGATATAGCCATCACCTACAACGGTCAGTATATCTATACTAGAGACAAGGTCGTAGCAACAGAGCAGCTTCCTCGTGCGCTGGTTTACCGTGTGATTCGCTACGCCAGTGAAAAGCGCCGTGACATTTCGCTAGGTACAGCGTCTGGGCTTATCGGATCTGGTATTATTGGGCTTGGGACGAGTCGCTTTGGGCAATGGGTGAGCAGCCTTGTCCCTCGTCGGATGACAGGAACGGTTGGGCGGAGTTTTAAGCATTTGATTAGGCGGTTGAAGCCACAAAACACCAAGGCTCTCTTTACACTCTTGAGAGAACCCATTTATCAGATTGTCATGGTGGCGACAGAGGAGGACACGGAAAAGATAAAGGTGAAGTTTCCAAGCCTTCAAGTGACAAGGAGTAGCCCATACTCGGCTGATCTTATCTGCCAAGGTCAGTCTAAGATAAAGGGGATTGAGACAGCTGGTAGCTACTTTGGATTTGACCTGTCTGAGGTCATGGCATTTGGCGACTCTGAAAATGACCTTGAAATGCTGTCTGGTGTTGGCTTAGGCGTTGCTATGGGCAATGCGGATGACAAGATTAAAGCGTCAGCTGATTACACGACAGCGACCAACAACAGCGACGGTATCGCAAAAGCCCTGTCACACTACGGACTCATTCATCTGGACAATGAAGCCCGCTTTGATAGTCGAGATAGTAACTTTAACAAGGTCAAAGATTTCCATGAGCTCATGGACGGTGAAACCAATGAAACACCAAGGCTCTACGCTTCTAAGGAAGCTGGGCATAGAGCAGATTTCAAGGTAGAAGAAATCGTAGAGTTCCTCTATGCAGCCAGCCAAGGTGACAAAAAGACCTTTACCCAATCCGTCTTAGACTTGCATGCAGCTGTGGATAAGGCAGCGAGCAAAGTCCAAGCCAAAGAGCACCCAGAGACGCCCTTGGTTGGCGAAGTGGACGCCTTAGTGGATTTGCTTTATCTGACTTATGGCTCTTTTGTCCTCATGGGTGTTGACCCTAAGCCCTTTTTTGACACCGTTCATGAGGCAAATATGGGAAAAATCTTCCCTGATGGCAAAGCCCACTTTGACCCCGTGACACATAAAGTCCTAAAACCAGACGACTGGGAGGAGCGCTTTGCACCAGAGCCTAAGATTAAGCGAGAGCTTGACCGTCAGCTGCAAAAAGCACTCAACCGTAGCCAAAATCGCTCTTCTAAATAAACATGATAAAACGCCTCTGCAAGTAGCAGAAGCGTTTTTTGTCCTCTTAATCACGGTTGATATTGATACCCATGACAGTGAGATGACCGTTACTGATGAGCTTGATAACGAGCCTTGCCAAGTCTCTAGAGTCCATATCAAAGTCCGACTCAATCCACCAAAGCAGAGTCCCAACAAAGATACTCGCCAGATAAGCGACGATAAAGTCAGTCGGAACAGGCATTCCAGCCTCTGTCACCTGTACCTTGTCAAACAAATCGTCATACTTTTCATGCAAAAGCCTAGCAAAGTTATGCTGCAACTCCTCACGTGAGCTGCTCTTTGAAACAATTTTTGCGATGGCGGAGTGCTTTTTGAGGTTATTGTAGTAGCTGTAGAGCATTTTTTCAGCCTTTTTGACCTCGACAGAGTTGGGTGTGGTGGCTTGCGCCTTGTCAATCATCTCTGAGAGCTCTTCTAGGATGTGCGTGATGATGAAGTGGTAGAGCTCGTCCTTGTCGGCATAATGTGCGTAAAAAGTCGCACGGTTAATCATAGCCCGATCGGCGATGTCCTGCACAGTAATTTTGTCATAGGGCTTTTCGCTCAATAAATCCGTCAGTGCATCAAAAATCATTTTTTCAGTTCGTAGATAGCGAATGTCTGTCCTTTTCATAACAGCCTCCAAGATAAGCAACACTTTGTTGGTCACTGTTGCTTAACAACACTTTTGTCAAAAATTAACGGTTGATTTTGAAAATAATCATTTTATAATACTATTATAATAAACGAGTTGTTTAATAAGCAACAGATTGTTGTTCGTATGAAAAAATAGGATAGCCTTAGTCTTCTAAGGCACAAGAGAAAGTAGCTGCTTTCTAGAAGAGGAGAAGTTATGTATAGAGCAGGTATTGATGTAGGCTCAACGACGGTTAAGGTCGTTGTCTTTGATGATGATTATCAATTATTGTTTGCTCGCTATGAGCGTCATTTTTCAGATGTCAAAGCAGCAACCATCAAGGTTATGCAAGAGGCGATTGATGAG